>CALFMQ010000102.1 GCA_937879825.1 uncultured Phycisphaerales bacterium | reverse complement strand
CTTCGGGCACACCTTCACGCAGTTCTGGGCGTTGCCGCAGTCCGATACCCCGCCCGGGCCCGACATCACATCCAGACGCTGCTTCGCCAGCTCTTTGCCGGTCGCGTGCATGTTGAAGTACCGCGTCTGGCTGATCACCGCGGCCCCGACAAAGGAGTGATCCCAATCCTTCTCGTCCGGCTCGAGCGTGTACTGCGGGCACGCCTCCAGGCAGCACCCGCACGACATGCACTCCGACAACTTGTACCGCTGCTGCTGCTGCTCGGGCGTTTCCCGCGGCCCCGCGCCCAGATCGTATGTCCCGTCGATCGGCACCCAACCCCTGATCCGCTGGAGATCGTTGAACAATCGTGAGCGATCGACGAACAAATCCCGGTTCACCGGGAACTTGCTCATCGGCTCGAGGGTCACCTCGTCGCCGTCGTTGGGGGCGCACGCGTCCATCAGGCACGAGCACGACTGGCGCACCTGCCCGTTGATCACCATCGTGCACGCGCCGCACACCTCCTCCAGGCACCCGCAATCGAAGGAGACGGGCGTCGTCTTCTTGCCCTCGATCGTCACCGGATTCGCGGCGATCCATTGCAGGCACGAGATGACGTTCGCGCTGCCGGAGCCGGCGCTGGACGACTGCACCGGGACATCGAACCGCTCCCACCGAGAGGGCTCGCCGGGCCCGTCACATCGCTTGATGTTGAACCGCACCGTCCGCGTGTTGGCCGCTTTGCCCGTTGCATTGCTCTTCGAGGACATCAATCGTCTCCCGTGTCAGTCCGTATCCGTTCTCACGCCGACGCCGTCGCGGGCTCGCTCTTCTTCGTTTTGCTCTTCGATCCGACCTTGCCGTAGTTGCGCACGCGCGGCTTGACCAGCCCGATCTCCACATCCTCATGCGTGATCCGCGAGCGTCCCGTGGCCGCATCGAACTCGGCGACCGAAGTCTTGAGGAATCGCTCGTCGTTCCGCTCCGTGAAGTCTTCGCGGTAGTGCGACCCGCGCGACTCCTCGCGCATCAGCCCGCCGCGCAGGATCGGGTCCGCCAGCGCCAGCATGTCGCCCACGACCCGCGCCCAGTTGAGATTCTGGTTCGCCCACGAACCGGTGTCCGCGAGCGACATCCTTTCATAGCGTCCGCGCAGCTCTTCGAGTTTGGCGAGCGCCTTCTCGAGACGCGCGCCCGTCTTCACGACCGTCGAGGCCGCCGTCATCTCCGCGCCGAGTTCCTTGGCGATCTGGTACGGGTTCTCGCCGCCCTTCGAGGAAAGGAGCGACTTGATACGCGAATCCTCGCGACGCACGACCTCGTCGTACATCGAGGCGCTCGCCTGAGCCGCCGGGTCCGCGCCCCCGTCGCGCACATATCCGGCCACGCCTTCGCCGCAGAACAGACCATCGAAGATGCACGACAGCAGCGCGTTCGCACCCAGGCGATTGGCGCCGTGATACTGGTAGTTGACCTCGCCGAAGGCGTAGAGCCCCTCGACATTCGTCATCATGTTGCGCGGGTCGCCCTTGACCATCCCCTTCAGGTCGCCCTTGGCCGCGTACTGCGTCCACAGCCCGCCCATCGAGTAATGCACGCCGGGGAAGATCTTCATGGGCAGTTCCGCCGGGTCCTCGCCCACGAACTTGCGATAGATCTCGATGATTCCGCCGAGCCGCGTTTCCAGGAACTCTCGCGAGCGATGCGTCAGGTCGAGATACACCATGTTCCCGCCGCCCACGCCGAATCCCGCCATGCACACGCTGAATATCTCACGCGTCGCGATATCGCGCGGCACGATGTTCCCGTAGGCGGGATACTTCTCTTCGAGGAAGTACCAGCGCTCGGTCGCCTCATCGAGCTTGCGAGGATCACGCCCCGAGTCCGGGTGCGGCGCCCACTTGCCGTCCTTCTTCACCGCGGGGACCCACACGCGCCCGCCCTCGCCGCGCGCCGACTCGCTCATCAGACGCAGCTTGTCCGCGCCGGGAATCGCCGTCGGGTGCACCTGGATGAACTCCGCGTTCGCGTATTTCACGCCTGCCTGGTAGCACCGGCTCGCCGCGCCGCCCGTGCACATCACCGAGTTGGTGCTCTGCCCGAACACAAGCCCGCACCCGCCCGTTGCGATAACGACCGCATCGGCGCGGAACGAACGGATCTGCATCGTGCGGAGGTCCTGCGCCACGATGCCCCGGCACTTGCCGTCCACATCAATCACCGGCCACAGGAACTCCCAGAACTCGTACGCCGTCACCTTCCCCTCACTCCGGTACCGGCGCGTCTGCTCATCCAGCGCGTACATCAGCTGCTGGCCCGTGGTCGCGCCCGCGAAGTGCGTCCGCTTGTAGAGCGAGCCGCCGAACAAGCGCAGGTCCCGCATCCCCTCGGCCGTCCGGTTGAACGGCACGCCCATGCGGTCCAGCAGATCGATGATCTTCGGCGCCATGTGCGCCATCTCGTACACCGGCGGCTGATGCTGCAGGAAGTCCCCGCCGTAGATCGTCTCGTCGAAGTGCTCGTACTCCGAATACCCCTGCTGGCGCGCCACCTCGTTGCACGCGTTGATCCCGCCCTGCGCGCACACCGAGTGCGAACGCTTCACGGGAACGAGCGAGAATAGATCAACCGGCAGCCCCGCTTCCGCGATGCGCACCGTCGCCGCCAGACCCGCGAGCCCGCCGCCGACCACGATCACACGAAGTTCATTCGATCCCACGATCGGCTCCTTACTCTCGCTCGCCCGCGTCGGCCCGCTGGCTCTCGGTCACAATCGTCACCTCGCCGTGGCGCACGCGCTCCTCGGCGAGCCGCGCCTCGTCGTAATCAAGCGTCGCGAACCCGATCACCGCGCTCCACGCCAGCGCCATCAGCCCGACTCCCACCGCGGCGCACACATACCCCCAGCGCTTCTGCGCCTGTTCCGAGATCGTCAGCCCCCAGGTGATCGCCGCGGTCCAAAGCCCGTTCGCCAGGTGAAACACCAGCAGCGACACGCCCAGCATGTAGAACAGCGCCACCACCACACCCATCGCCGTGAAGCCGGACTCGCTCCCCTGGATCGCAGCGGCGAGCGTCGAAGCCGCCCATTCCCCGCTCCATTTCGTTCCGCCCGGCACGAGGAATGTCCAGTGCCAGCGCAGCGTGGCCACGTGGTAGAAGATGAACAGCACGCCGATGTAACCGCTGATCCGTTGCAGCGTGTACCGCCAGTTGCCCTGGTACTTGTAATGCGCCACGTTGTTCTTGCCCGTCGTCGCGTAGTACACACCCAGAACCGAGTGGAACGCGATCGGGAGCCACAACCCGAAGATCTCGATCAGGATCAACGCCGGGAGCGAGTGGATGAATCCGACCTCGTGCTGGAAGGTCGCGGCACCGGGGTGCACGCCCTCGAACTTCCCCTTGTTGATCGCGCCCCACACGATCGACGCGTTGGTCGTCAGGTGGAACAGCAGGAACACACCGATCGGCACCACGCCCGCCAGCGAGTGCAGCCGACGCAACAGAAAGTGGTGCTTCTCAAGAAACGACTTGCTCTGTGCCACAGGGTCGGTCTCCGCTATTGGAACTGGTGGGCATCCGTCGCCTACTGAATGATCGGCCCCTTGCCACCCGTCGCAGCACCCCCGCCCGCCCGCTTGGCCATCTGCTGCTCGATCGCCCGGCTGATCTCAACAAACATCCCCCGCGCCTCGGCCAGCGCCTGCTTCATCAACTCCGCCTCCTGCTCGTCGAGGTTCCCCTTGGTCTTCTCGTCGAGCACGCCCAGCAGATCGATGAAGTGCTTGCCCGCCTCGAGGTCGACCATCGCCGCCCCGGTCTTGGGGTCCGCCATTCCCCCGAGGTACATCAAGGCCTGCGAGAAGAGCGTGCCGACAATCGATTGGAAGTCCGCCGGCGGCAGCCCACGAGCCTCGCCGGCCGCAGCGGCCTGCTCCTCGACCTCTGACAACTTCTCCTTCTCCGCCTGGGCCTGTGCCTTCCAGTCCGAGTCAACAATGATTTTCGGAGCGCCATCCCCGTCCTTGCCTGAGTTCGCCATCTTGGCCTCCGTGACCATAAGTCGATGTGGGTGAAGATTGAATACGAGCGACTCGTCGCGGCCTGCATCGAGTTCGACGCCCGAAACGCCGCGGATTCCGACACGATTCGCGCCGGACCAGAAGTGTACCCACGCGCTCACCCCCGGGCGACTCGCGGTACCATGCCCGATGCCCGAACGGTCCAACACGGAGACGACCGAGTGACACAACCACGGAAGGCAGTCCGAGTCATCAGAGCCGGTGCGCTGATCGCCGCCGCAACCTCGGTCGCGGCGTGCGCCCAACAGGGCCAGACCACGACCACCCGGACCGTCACACCCGCGCAGTTCCGCGTGAACAGTCCCGCCGTCGCCGACGCCCCCGCGCCGTCCATCCCGCTTGCGCCGCCCGCGGCCGACGCGACATCCGGGGCCGAGGGTGTGGATGTCATCGTTCTGACCGGGGCGCCCGGCTCAGAGTCCGCTCCGCGCACCATCACGCTCAGCGCGACCGATGTGCCCGCCGGGTCGGCACTCGGAACCGCATCGCCAAGCCCCACGCGGGCGACGCCCCGATCGGGCTACCTCGTCGATGCGTTTCTCGGTCAGGTCAACGGCAAGCCCATCTATGCGGCCGAGTTCCTCGAACCCATGGATGCCCGCCTCGCCGCCGAAGCCGGGCGCATGAAAGAGACCGAGTGGCAGCGATTCGCCGCCGCCGAGATCGCCCGCGCCCTCCGCGACATCCTTCAGGACGAACTCCTGCTCGCCGAGTTCCGCGCATCGCTCTCCGAGGAAGAGCGCGTGGGCATCGGCGCGTTTGTCGATCGAATCCGGCAGGGGCTCATCTCCGAGTCGGGCGGATCGCGCGAGGTCGCCCGCACTCGGCTCCTCGAGGCCGAAGGGCTGACGCTCAATCAGAAAGTCGATGACGAGGTCAAACGCGCCTTTATCCGCGAACAGATTCGGCGCGAGATCGCGGAGTCCGTCGCCGTGTCCTACCGCGATATCGAGGTTTACTACGACCTGCACCCCGAAGAGTTCGCCCCGCCGCCCACGGCTCGACTGCGCATTATCCAGGCGCCCGCGAACGATCAGGAGAAGTTGCAGCGCATCGAGTCGGCGCTCGCCGCCGGAACGCCCTTCAAGGACATCGCGCAGGCCGAGTCGGCGTTCAATAAGGTCAACGCCGGGGAACTGGTCAAACAACTCGACACACCCCGTATCGCCGACGCCAATATCATCGCCCTCGAACCGCTCAACGAGGCCGCCCGCGCCCTGTCCGTGGGCCAGATCTCGCCGAGGGTCAACGCCAACGACTCGGCGTGGTGGATCAAACTGGAGCAACTCGACGCCCTACCCGAGAAATCGCTCTATGAGGCGCAGTTCGAAATCGAACAGAAACTCAGAGAGCAGCGATTCGCGGAGGCCGAACGCCGCTACTTCCAGAAGATCGTGGGGCGCGCCGGGCTCGCCGACCAGGAGGCCATCGCCATCAAACTGATCGAGTTCGCCTCGCGCCGCTACCGGTCAGAGGGCTGAACCATGCGCCGCCTGCTCACGCGGCTCTTCCGCCCCGGTTCGCTGCCCGAGTCCGCCCTCCGCGGCATCCGCGGCGAGCGACTCGCCCGCAGGCACCTCCGAAGAAAGCGCTACCGCATCCTGGCGCGCAACATGCACACACCCGCGGGCGAGGCCGACATCGTCGCGCTGGCGCCCGATCGCAAGACGATCGTCGTCGTTGAGGTCAAGACCCGCGCCGTTTCCGACGGGCTCTCATCGCCCGGCGAGCGCGCCATCACGCGCGACAAAAAACGGCGTCTGCTGCGGGTCACGGGTCTGATCGCGCGCCGGAAGAACTGGCTCGACCGACCCCTGCGGATCGACGTGATCGCCATCGACGAACGCCCCGGCGCCAAACCCGTCATCCGCCATCACGAGCGTGCGGTCACCCTGAAGGACCGCTAGCCGCGCCCTCGTGCGAGTGCTCGGTTGCGCGCGCAAACATCGATCGCCCGGCGTTCTCGATCGCCCGCTGCGCCGCCAGGTCAGGGTCCATCCGCAGCGGCACGACAAGCGAGAACATCGATCCGCGCCCGACCTCGGAGTCCAGCAGAATCTCGCCCTGCAGCAACTCCGAGAACTCCCGCGCGATCGCCAAACCCAGGCCCGTGCCCTGTTGCTCGCGCGTGTGCCCAGAGTCGAGCTGCGTGAACTTCTGAAAGATGAACTCGTGCTTGTCCGCGGGGATGCCGTCCCCCGTGTCGATCACGCTGAAGCGCACCCGCGCCGTCCCGTCCGCCGGGAACAGCCGATCGGCGCGGAGCGTCACCTTCCCTCCCTCGGGCGTGAACTTCACGGCATTCGCCAGGAAGTTGAACACGATCTGCTGCAGCTTCTGCGGGTCCGTCTCGATCGGCGGGAGATCGGCCATCGAAGGATTGGAGGTCAGCCGTCCGTCCGAGGTTGGCAGTTGGAGCGCCAGCTCCAGACGCTTCTTTTCCGCCAGCGGACGAATCAGCGCGAGCAGCCCCTCGCAGGTCTCGGCGACATTCAGCCGCTGGATATGCAGCTCGACCTTCCCCGCATCGATTCGCGCCATCGTGAGCAGCTCGTTGATCATCTCAAGGAGAGACCGGCCCGCTCCCACGATGTTGTCCAGATAGCGTCGGCGCTTGGCCAACTGCTCGGCGGTGGGGGGGCCGCCCGTCGACTGGGCATCGCTGTCGGCGATCCCTTGGAGAATCTCCGCGAACCCGATGATCGAGTTGAGGGGCGTGCGCAGCTCGTGGCTGATGTTCGCCAGGAACTCGCCCTTCATCTTCGCGGTCTCGTGCAGCATCACGTTCCGCTCCGCGAGATCGGTCAGCCGCAGATCGAGCGAGCGATTGATGCCGCGCAGCTTCGACTGCTGCTCGGACAGTTCCACGAGCATCGAGTTGAAGGTGTCGCCCAGGTCCTCGAACTCATCGCCCGTCTTCAGGTCCGCCCGGATGTCCAGGTTCCCCTGCCGCACCAGGTCCGCCGTGGCGCGCAGGGAACGCACCGGCTCGAGAATGATCCGCGTGGTGATCAGATAGAAAACGAGCACCGCCAGTGTTCCCGCGCCGAAACCGGCGGCGAGCAGGTAGATCCGGTTCACGAACAGCTGGCTCGCCGCAACTTCGGACCGCCGCTGCACCGTCAGCACACCGATCAGCGCCCCGGCTTGATTCATGATCCCGCGCGCGTACCGGTACACCCGCGAGTTGTCCTCCGAGAGCACCTCCGAATGCTCGACGCGATCCTCGTCGCGCTTCGCGTCACCCGTCAGCGCCAATCGTTCCCGCGCCGCCGCCAGAAAGCCGCCACCGAAGTCCGATCGCGCCCATTCCTGCTCCGGATAGAACCGGATCATCAGGTGGCGCGTCCTGGCCTCGCGTTCGTCGCCCGACGCCATGCCCGTCCAGTCGGGCATCATCATCGGATTCTCCTGCCACAACCGCGCGATCTGTCGCGAGGTCTCCAGTTGGCTCTGATCCACGATCGTCGCCAGGCGCACCCAGGGCACGATCAGCGCCGCACCGATGATCAGAACAACCGCGGCTCCGAACAGGATCATGCATTTGTTGGCCAGCGGAATCCCCGACACCATCGCCGAAGCCCGTGCCGCCGGACTCAGGCGCTCATTGGCCGCAGGCGAGGACTCTTTCATAGGCGGTCTGGCAGGACGTCGTCGTCGCGCAGCCCGGCGCGGTTCCGCTGATCGTCGGGCGTCGGCTCGTCCTTGTCATCCGGGCGGCGCCAATCCAGCCGCTTCGCGTCACCCCACAGCATCTCAAGGTCGTAGAACACCCGCGTGTCCGGCTCGAAGAGATGCACCACCATGTCCACGAAGTCGATGATGACCCACTTCGCCCCGCTCTCGCGGACATTCTCGCGGAACGGCGTCATCCCCCGCGCCTTGGCCATCTCGATCACGTGCTCCCCCGCCGACCGCATCTGGCGATCGCTGGTTCCCGACGCGATGACGAAGACATCCGTCACCTCGCTCAGCCCGCGCAGGTCCAGCACGAGGATGTGATCGCACTTGTCGTCTTTGAGTTCCCGGGCGACCTCAAGGCCGAAGGCCACGGTCTCGCCCGAGTCCCGGGCCGCGGCCATCTCCCGCGCCGCCCGCTCGACACCCAGAGACTCGTCTCGGGTGGCCGATTTCTTCCTGGGACCTGAACCGGGGGTGTTGGGGGTCGTGGACATCGTTCTCCTGCCACACTACGCGGGGTCGGGACACCCCCGCAACCAACCAAGACTCCGCCTCCCGGGTTGCCCAAAGGCCGCCCGCCCCGACTTGCACCCCGGCCCCGGATTCGGGATAGTACCCGCCCTGTCCCGGGCGAACGCCCACCGTACATTCGACGAGAGGATTGATCCAAGATGGCGATTCGAGTCAAGGCAAGAGGCGGCGAGTCTACAGAACAACTCATGCGCCGTTTCAAAAAGCTCTGCGAAAAAGAAGGCCTCACCAAAGACGTGAAGCGCAAGCAGTACTTCGAGAAGCCGTCCGAGCGCCGCCGCCGCGCCATGCGCAAGACCGTCAAGCGCGGCCCGGAACGCTGATCCGATACACCCCCAAACGAAACTGATGGGTCGATGGTCTCTCCGGATCACCGACCCTTTCACGATTGATAGGCATCCACTGTTTCACGCCCGCGACGGATCGCGCACAACCGTGACGCGACAAGACGCGACACCACAAGGGCGTCGCTGTTCCCCCAGACGGGCAGACACCACAAGGAGTAGCAAACCGTGATGGCGGACCTCGATCAGGCGCTTATCCTCGCCACCGAACTCCCACCCGCGTATTTCCTCGCCCCGATCGGCGCGGTCGCGGCCCTCGTCATGGCATTCCTCTTCTCGCGCTCCGTCATGTCGCGCTCCGAGGGCGATGAGGAGATGATCACCATCGCGCAGGCCGTCCGCGACGGCGCGATGGCCTACCTCAAGCGCCAGTACATGGTCGTCGCGGGCGTCTTCATCGCCATCGTCGTCGTCCTCTTCGTGCTCGCCTTCTTCCTCGGGCTCCAGCCCAAGCTCTCCCTCATCGGCGTGCCCGTCGCGGGATTCCTTTCCGGTCTCTGCGGCTGGTTCGGCATGAAAATGGCCACCAACGCCTCCGCCCGCACCGCGTGGGCCGCCAAGTCATCGCTCAACGACGGCCTCACCGTCGCGTTCCGCTCCGGCGCGGTCATGGGCCTCGTCGTCGTCGGCTTCGCGCTGATGGACGCCTCTGTGTGGTTCTTCGTCCTCAACAACTTCGGTGACGCCTGGGGCTTCACCGACCTCCGCGATATCACCACCGTCATGCTTTCCTACGGCATGGGCGCCTCGACCCAGGCGCTCTTCGCCCGCGTCGGCGGCGGCATCTACACCAAGGCCGCCGACGTCGGCGCCGACCTCGTCGGCAAGGTCGAAGCCGGCATCCCCGAAGACGACGCCCGCAACCCCGCCACCATCGCCGACAACGTCGGCGACAACGTCGGCGACGTCGCCGGCATGGGCGCCGACCTCTACGAGTCGTACTACGGCTCCATGCTCGCGACCATGGCGCTCGGCGCGTCCGCGGCGTTCTCGCTCGGGCTCGCGACCGACATGGCCGCCAAGACCGCGCTGATGCTCGCGACCGCGCCCCTCGCGCTCGCGGGCCTCGGCATCCTCTGCTCGATCCTGGGAATCTTCACCGTCCGCGCGAAGGAAGGCGCTTCCTTCGCCCAGCTCCTCAAGGGGCTGCACATGGGCGTGTATGTCGCCTCGGCCCTCATCATCGCCGCGGCGTTCGGCCTGCTCTACTTCCTCTTCCAGGGTTCCGAAGCGCTCCAGGGCGTCACGACGTTCTGGGGTCTCGGACTCTCCATCGTCTCGGGCCTCGTCGCCGGTCTCGTGATCGCGCACGCCACCGAGTACTACACCTCCTATGAGCACCCGCCCACCCAGCGCATCGCGCAACAGGCCCTCACCGGCCCCGCGACCGTCATCATCGCCGGCATCGCCGAGGGCATGAAGTCCACCTGGGCGTCGCTCATCACCGTCGTCGTCGCCATCATCGCCGCGTTCTCCTTCGCCGGCGGCGGCGAGAACTTCCTCATGGGCCTCTACGGCGTCGGCATCGCCGCCGTCGGCATGCTCGCAACGCTCGGCATCACACTCGCAACCGATGCCTACGGCCCCATCGCCGACAACGCCGGCGGCAACGCCGAAATGACCGGCCAGCCCCCGCATGTCCGCGAGCGCACCGACATGCTCGACTCCCTCGGCAACACCACCGCCGCCACCGGCAAGGGATTCGCCATCGGTTCGGCGGCCCTCACGGCCCTGGCGCTCTTCGCCGCATTCGTCCAGATCGTGCAGGCGCAGATCGGCGAGCAGGCGGTGTCCTTTGTCAAGAACGACTCCGCGCTCGTGGCCCGCGCCGACACCAAGCCCTACGCCGTCTACCAGGGCCACAACAAGTTCGCCGTAGTCGTTCCGGGCGCGGATTACGTCGACGGCGCCATGCTCATCAAGTCTCACAACGACAACCTCTCGAACGGCAATGTCGACCTCGACAAGATGCACAAGGGCGATGTCTGGGAAGTCGACGCGATCGAATACACCGGCGAGTGGCGCAATGATCTCAGCGACACGGCCCTCACCGCCAAGAACGAGCGCATCCAGCACACGCACCGCTACAAGGTCTTCAACGGCCAGCACTTCCTCGAAGTCACCTCCGCCCGCGAAGGCACGCTCGCCGATGTGCTGGCGTTCTACGACGTCACGCTCCTCAATCCGCGCCTCCTCGGCGGCCTCTTCATCGGCGTGCTCCTCGCGTTCCTCTTCTGCGCCATGACCATGAACGCCGTCGGCCGCGCCGCCTACGAGATGATGAACGAGTGCCGTCGCCAGTTCGGGATCATGCGACAGGGCTTCAAGAAGCAGGGCATGTCCACCGACGACATCTCCGACCCCACCAAGTGGCCCAAGCGCATCGACGTCGACGGCGTGAAGTACCCCGACTACGCCTCCTGCGTCTCCATCTCGACGGCGGGCGCGCAGAAGGAAATGGTCGTCCCCGCGATCCTCGCGATCGTCGTCCCCATCGTCGTCGGGCTCACGCTCTCGGTCTCGGGCGTCGTGGGCATGCTCGCCGGCGGCCTCACCTCGGGCTTCGCCGTCGCCATCTTCATGGCCAATGCCGGCGGCGCATGGGACAACGCCAAGAAGCTCCTCGAGTCCTACGGCCGGATCACCGCCAACGATATGCTCAATGACAAGTCCAAGGCCGACAAGGTCCCGTCCCAGATCCATCAGGCCATCCACACACGCGCCAAGGAACTCGTCGAGGCCGGCAAGGGCGACAAGATCGTCTACGGCAAGGGCTCCGACGACCACAAGGCCACCGTCGTGGGCGACACCGTGGGCGACCCCTTCAAGGACACCTCGGGCCCCTCGCTCAACATTCTCATCAAGCTCATCTCGATCGTGTCGGTCGTCTTCGCCGGCCTCACCGTCGCCTACGGCCCGATGATCGGCTCCATCCTCGGCATCGACTAACACCGACGCCGACCAACCGAGTTCATCCTCAACACCCCGCCACACCCGGCGGGGTGTTTTCATTTTGCTTCGGATCGGAAACACCCCACAACATGGTCGTCCACCATCCCCGTCGCCTGCATGAACGCGTAGCAGATCGTCGAACCTACGAACTTGAAGCCGCGCTTCTTGAGCGCCTTGCTCATCGCGTCGGACTCGGGCGTGTTCGCCGGCACATCCTTGAGTGACTTCGGTCGGTTCACGATCGGCTCGCCCCCGACGAACGACCACAGGTACTCCGCGAGCGACCCGCACTCCCTCTGTACGGCAATCGCGCACTTCGCGTTGCCGATCGCCGACTCGATCTTTCCCCGGTGCCGCACCACCGTCACCGGCCCGTCGTCGCTGAGGATCCGCTCGACATCCCGCGCCGTCATCTTTGCCACCCGGGCGATCTCAAAGCCGTGGAACACCTCGCGGTACCGCTCCCGTTTCCGCAGCACCGTGATCCAGCTCAGCCCCGCCTGCGCGCCCTCGAGCGTCAACATCTCGAAGAGCGCATTGTCGTCGCGCACCGGCACACCCCATTCCTCGTCGTGGTAACGCACATAGACAGGGTCATCGCCGCACCAGGAGCATCGCCTGATCGACTCGCTCACTGTTCGCCCCCGCTGTCCCCGATCGCCAGCAATCGCGGGATCGCATCCAGGTCCACATTCCCGCCGCTCACGATCACGCCGACGCGCTTCCCCGAGATCTCGCCCCGCATCTTCATCGCGCCGGCCAACCCCAGCGCGCCCGTCGGCTCCACGACGAGCCGCGCCCGCTCCATCATCACGCGCATCGCCTGCGACACCTCCGCGTCCGTCGCGGTGATGATGCGGTCCACGCGCTCACGAATCACCGGGAAGGTCCACGCGCCCACGAAGGGCGTCCGTGCGCCGTCGCAGATCGTCTTGCCCGCATCGGGCCCCGCGACCTCGATCCTCCCGCTCGCGAAACTCCGGGCCGCGTCGTCCGCCAGCGCCGGCTCGACACCGATCACCTTGCAGTCAGGCGCGAGCGCTTTCGCCGCCGTCGCGCTCCCCGAGAGCAAGCCCCCGCCCCCTGTCGGCACGAACAGGTAATCCAGGAGTAGGGGGGATGATTGCTCGAACAGTTCCAGTGCCGCCGTCCCCTGCCCGCAGATGATGTCCGGTTGGTCATAGGGCGGCACCACAGTCAGCCCCTCCCGCTCCGCGATCTCCTCCGCGAGCGTCTCACGCCGATGCAACTTCGGGTCGTACACCTCCACCCGGCTCCCCCTCGCCGCATCGATCCGCGCCCGCGTGGCCGCGAGCTTCACCTTCGGCGCATCGCTCGGCATCAGGATCACCGTCCGCACGCCCAAGAGCCGCCCCGCCATCGCCACGGCCTGCGCGTGGTTCCCCGACGAGAACGCCAGCACCCCGCGCGCCTTGGCGTCATCGCTGAGCAGCGACATCGCGTTGTAGGCCCCGCGGATCTTGAACGCGCCGATCGGCTGCATCGACTCGCACTTGAGCACGACTCCCGCTCCGAGCGTCGAATCGATCGCGGCGCACCGGATCACCGGCGTCTTCTCGATCACCCCCGCCAGCCGCCCCGACGCCGCGCGCACCCCATCGATCGACACCCGCGCCAGTGCTTTCCCACGATCCATCGGTTCCGGCGGCACCACGGTCTTCATCGCCCCACTCTACCGATTGCCGATCTCGCCCCGCCAACCCACAATGCCCCCGTGCCGCGAGCCGATGTCGTCATCCCGACCTACAACGCCGGCCCGCTGCTGCGGCGCGCCGTCGGATCCGCTCTGGCGCTCCCGTTGGTGGAACGTGTCGTCGTCGTCGACGACGGCTCCGACTCGCCTCCCGAACTCGATCCCGATCCCCGACTCACCGTAATGCGCCAACCGAACGCCGGTCCCGCAGCCGCACGCAACTCCGGTATCGACGCCTCCACCGCCGACTGGATCATCTTCTGCGACGCCGACGATGCGTTGTTGCCCACGATCTCGGACTCCCTCGCCCTGGCCGAGATGCACAAAGCCGCGGCGTGCGTGTCCGGCCGCGTCGAGGTGTTCCCCGATGGCTCGCGTCACGACCGGCCCGCCCCCGCCAAGTGGGCCGGCAAGCCGCTCGCATCGCCCGGTCTCGTCTTCAAACCCATCGCGCTTTTCGGCACGCCGGGCCTCATCGTCTCGCGTCACGCCATCGCACAAGGCACGCGCTTCGATCCAACCCTCCACCACGGCGAGGACCGGGACTTTATCCGCAGGGCCGCTGGCGCCGGTCCGTTGGTGGTTTCTGCGGCCCTCGCGGTCGAATACACCAAGCACCCGTCCGATGCCGACAACCTCAACGCCCCGCGCCATCTGGAGCGCCGAGTCCGCAACTTCCTGACCATTCTCGATCGTCACTACGACGCCGAGAGCGGCCCGTACTTTCGCGAGTCGGCGCTCTGGCTGCTCAATGCATCGTCCAAGGCCCGCGTGCCCGACGCGACCTGGCGCGCGTTGACCGACGCCTTCCATGCACGCAAGTGGCAGATTCCGCTCAAGCCGCGCCTGCGCCGCTTGATCCGCCGCCCCTGATTTTCGCCGCCTGATCGCGCAGCGCATCGCCGATCTTCCACGCGAGCCGGTCCCGCACACCGCTCGGCTCATACCCCATCGCGATCAGCCGTTTCTTCCCCACCGCGCGCTCGACCGCTGAGACATCCCGCTCGCTCAGATCCTTCCTCCATCGCCCGATGCTGGACCCGTCGATGGGCCGGCGCGTCCCGCCCTTCCACGCTTCCTCACGTTGCTGATACCCCGTGTCCCCGCGCGAATGAAACTCCAGCATCGCCGCGTCGAAGGGCTCGCCCAGGAAGGCGCACACACGCCGCAGCACGCCCTCCGTTTCCTCCACAAGACGCTCGTATCGCAACTCGCACACCGCCGCGTCCCCGAGCGTGCCTCGCCACCGCGTCATCGTCTCATAGGTCTGCGCACACCGGCGCGCGATCCGCCTCGCCGATTGCCCCGCCGCCCACGGCATGCGCTTGAGCGACGCCACCGTGTCCCGCGGATCACGATAGATATGCACGAACTTCGCGCCCGGGAACAACGCCCGAATCCGCTCCACATGCCGCTCATGAATGGGGGTCTTCTCCCCGAGACGCTTCCCGACCCCCGCCTCCCCCGCCAGCGTGCGCATCACCCACAGGAATAATGATCGCGCATCATTCGGACCACGCCCCAGCCGCTCCCGTAGCATCGCCTCACTGATCCCCGACTCCCGCAAGTGCGGCACCGACATGCACAAACGCACATACGCCTCAACCTGATCCGCCCGCAATGGATCATCAAAGCGCAATACAGGGTCAAACTTGCTGAAGAAGTGCGTCTCCTCCGGAATCACAATCCGCGGATGCGAACTCAGCATCGCCTGCAGGAGGGTGGTGCCGCTGCGCCCCGTTCCCACGATGAAGAACAACCCCTCCGCGAACGCGTTGTCGTGCGATTCAAGCGCCACGCGTGCAGTGTAACGCTCCCTCACCCGATCCCCATGGGGGGAGGTGCCGAGCGCAGCGAGGCGGTGGGGGGGCGGTGGGGGTGGCTTCACCGCTCTCCACTAGAATCCGACGCTCAATGCCCACCCTCTCCGCCATCACCCCGCCCCTGATCGTCCGCGCCATGCGCCGCGTCCCCTCGCGCAAGTTCCAACGCTTCGTCTACCAGCGCGCCTTCCACTATCCCCACCGCAACATCCTCGTCATCGGCCAGCCCAAAGCCGGCACCACATGGCTCACGCGCCTCGTGTGCGAACTGCCCGGCTTCGTCCGCTGGACGCCCGGATCCATCAAACTCGACAAGCACGACTTCCATCCGGGCGACCTCGACCCGCCCGCCATGGGCTACACCATCACCAAGGTCCACACCCCGCCCACCGACGCCAATATCGAGCTCATCCACGCGGCCGACCGCCCCTACCTCGTCATCACCCGCGACCCGCGCGACCTCGCCGTGAGCTGGGCCTATTACAACACGCTCCCGGGCCGCACCCGAGTCGCCCATCCCCAGGCCCAGTCCCTCCCCGTCGAGGGCCGCATCGCGTACTACATCGACAATATTCTCGAAGGCAAAATCGAGTGGGCGCTCCAGTGGCGCCAGCGTCTTCACCCAACGCTCGGCATGTTCATCCGCTACGAGGACCTCCTGGCCGACCCCTTCCCCATCATGAAACGCGCCTACGCGCATGTCGGGGCCAGCGTGAGCGACGACTGGGTCCGCGCCGCCATCGAACGCAACTCATTCAAGAAGGTCACCGGCCGCGAACAGGGCGAGGCCGACACCAAGAACTTCAACCGCAAAGGCATCTCGGGAGATTGGCAGAACCACTTTACGCCGGACCATATCGCGTCCTTCAAACGCATCGCCGGCGATGCGCTCGTCCAACTCGGCTATGAACGGGACAACGAGTGGGGGGGAAATGACGCGTAAGCACGAATACGAACGCCCCGGCGGGAGAAGCGGCGACGGTGCGCCGAAGATACGCCGCATGCCCGCAGCGCTCCGCGGCAAACCTTTCCGCCGCCTCCAGCGCGAGTTCTACCAGCGCTACTACCGCTACCCCTACCGCAACTTCATGGTCACCGCGCTCCCCAAGTCCGGCTCAACATGGATCGCGCGCATGCTCCTCGAACTGCCCGGCACCTTCCGATGGTTCCCGGAGCGATTCAACACGCAAACGCTCAAAGACCCCGACTTCCACGAGTTCGCCGAAGCCGATCTCCTCCGCCCCCCGCCGGGAAACACCGTCACCAAGGTCCACGCCGGCCCCAGCGCGCACAACCGCGACATCCTCCGTCGCGCCGGCAGACCCTATGTCGTCCTCGTCCGCGATCTCCGAGACATCGCTGTCAGTTGGGCGCACTTCGTCGCCATCCGACCCGAGAACGCGTACTACAACGAGACCAAGGACCTCGATCTCTCGGGCCGAATCGACCACTTCATCGAGAACATCCTCCCCATCTTCGCCGCGTGGGAACGCGGCTGGCGCCAGCACATCCACCCCGACCTCGGCATGCTCATCGCCTACGAAGACCTCCTCGCCGACACGCGCAGCGTGATGTCACGTGTCTTCGCGCACTACGGGGTGCCGCGCACCGACGCGGAACTCACCCGAATCATCGACGCCCATACATTCGTGCGCACCACCGGCCGCGCCGCGGGCGACGAGAATGCCAATGACTTCAACCGCAAGGGCATCGCGGGCGATTGGCAGAACCACCTCACCGATGAACAGGCGCAGCGAATCGAACGGGCTGCATCGTCCCCCGTTCCCTGACCGGGGAAGTGCCGGATGCTCTCCCAGATCAACTCACCTACCGCGCAGCCGATCCAGCAACTCGCGCTTGTCATACGCCTGCCCGCAATGACCGCACGAACCCGCCTGGGGACGCCCGACGAGCGACACGCCGCACCGCGCGCACGAAACCGGGATCAACTCCGCGTGCGCCAGATCGGCGCGCTCGTCCTGCTCATAGCAGTCCTCCAGCACCTCCGGCCCGTACGCGTGCACGATCAGCGAGACCAGATCAAACGCCGCCCCGCATTCGGGGCAGTCGCCCTCATCGCCCAACCCGCCCAGCCCGTACCCGCATGTCGGGCACTCCGGCTTCACGTGCCCCGGCAACTTCGACAAGTCCAATCGCCCCAGATCGGGCGCTGTCTGGCCCTCCTCCCATCCCTCGTCCATCTCGGGCGGGTTCGCATCGAACTCGTCCAGCAGCCGCGACGCCTCCGCCTCATCAATCCCCGGCGCGATGTAGATCGGCGAACTGAACGCCCGCTTCGTGAAGGCCAAGACCTCGTTGGCGACCCGCGGCTGCAATGCCATCGCCGCCAACCCGTGCGCACGCAGATACTCCGCAGCAAACTGCGCGATCAGGAACGAGTCGTACACGCGAATCTGCTTCATCGCCTCTCTCGGGTGCCACGGGCAAGCAAAGGGTTTGCCCGTGATCCCTCGCCGATCACCGCGATCCCGGCTCCGGGTCCGCCCCGTCGGCGCGCGGGAACAACCCCTCGCCCTTTGTAACCGCGTCGCCCGCCTTCAATCGCCCCCATTCACACAGCTTGTCGAGCGGTTCTTCAAATGAACCATCATCCATCGGCACCGGCTGCCCCATCATGCCGAGCAGGGCGCCCATCTTCTCCGGCAGCGCACAACTCAGCAGCACCGCGGCGATCCGGATCGACTCCACGCAGTCGTACAGGATGTGCCCGACCCGCTCCATGTTCGCGGGATCCTTCGCCAGTTTGAACGGCGTCGTGTCGTTGATGAACACATCCACCGCGTTCGACAGCCCCAACGCCGCGCTCAGCGCGCCGCCGATGTCGTTCTCGCCCATGCATGCGCTCACGCGGAACGCCGCGTCCCGCGCCCGACCCGGAAGGGGGCGCGCGTTGTCATCAGAGTCCGATGGGGCGGAAGGGCACTTCCCGTCGAAGTACTTGTGAATCATGTTGATCACGCGGCTCGCGGCGTTCCCGATTCCGTTGGCAAGGTCCGCGTTGTACACCTCCACGAACTTCGCGTACGAGAAGTCCGCATCCGTCGCGCCCATCGGCCCCTGCGTCAGCAGATACCACCGCAGCGCATCCGTCCCGTACCGGTCGCAGTACGCGTCGATCGTCTCCATGTCGATGAAGTTGCCGAGCGACTTGCTCATCTTCCGGCCCTCGCGGATCCAGAACGAGTGCGCGTACACGCACTTGGGCAGTTCCTCGCCCAGCGCCATCAGCAGGCACGGCCAGATCACCGCGTGGAACCACAGGATATCCTTGGCGATCAGATGCACATCCGCCGGCCAGTACGCCCGGCGTTCGCGCGTATCCACCACCGAGAGGTAGTTGAACAGCGCATCGATCCACACATAGATCGAATGCCCCTCATCCCCCGGCATCCGAATCCCCCACGCCGCCGCCCCGCCGTCGCCCGCGCCGCCGCGCGACACCGGCACATCCTGCAGCCCGTCGCGCAGCCGCCCCAGCACCTCGTTCTTCCGCGCCTCGGGCCTGATGAATCCCGGGTTCTCGTTGATGTGCCGAAGCAATCGGTCCTGATACCGCGCCAGCCGGAAGAAGTAGTTCTTCTCCGTCCGCTTCACCAGGTCCTTCCCCGTCACCGGGCTCTTGAAGCCGTGCTCCCGCGCCATCGTCTCCGTCAGATACTCCTCCTGCGAGTGGTCCCACCACCCCGAATACTCACCCAGGTACACATCCCCCTGCTCGAGCAGCGTCCGCACATACCGCGTCACCAGGTCCTTGTGGCGGCTCTCGGTCGTCCGGATGAAGTCATCGTTCGTGAACCCCAGCTTCGCGAACGCCTCCTTGAACAGGCCCGCATTCCTGTCCGCCCACTGGATCGGGGTCATCCCCTCCTCCGCCGCCCGCGACGCCACCCGCTCCGAGTGCTCGTCCGTCCCCGTCAGGAAAAACACATCCCTCCCGCTCGCCCGCATGAACCGCGCTACCGTGTCCGCCAGCAGCGTCGAATAGCAATGCCCGACATGCGGGCGATCGTTCACGTAGTAGATCGGCGTCGTGACATAGAATCGGTCCGGGGATATCGCTGGGTCACTCATCAGCGGATTGTACGCCAACGCCACCCCGCGACCGACGCCTTGCCAACGCCGCTCCAATACGCGACAACCACCAACATGACGACACCAAGAGTCTGGCGTATGGGCATGGTCGGGGGCGGCGAGGGAACCTTCATCGGCGCGGTCCCCCGCCCCGCCGCGGCCCTCGATCATCGATGCGCCCTGACCGCCGGCGCCTTCTCCTCCGACCCCGCCCGCTCCACGCGATCGGGCCGCGCACTCGGCCTCCCCGACAACCGCACCTACCGCTCGTGGCAGGAAATGATCGACCGCGAGTCCGCGCTCCCCGCCGATCAGCGCATCGATTTCGTCTCCGTCGTCACGCCCAACGACTCCCACCACGCCATCGCACGCGCGTTCATCGACGCCGGATTCCATGTCGTCTGCGACAAACCGATCACCACGACCTCCGCGCAAGCGCACGATCTCGTCGAAGCCGCGCGCGCCTCAGGGATCGAGTTCTGCGTCACCTACAACTACACCGGCTACCCCCTCGTCCGTCACGCCCGCCACCTGTGCAGGTCCGGAGCCATCGGGGGAGTCCGCAAGGTCATCGTCGAATACACCCAGGGATGGCTCGCCAGCGCGCTGGAACGCTCGGCGTCCGCGGGAGGCTTCAAGCAGGCCTCGTGGCGCACCGACCCGGCGCAGGCCGGCGCGGGCGGCGCCATCGGCGATATCGGCTCACACGCCGAGCACCTCACACGCTTCGTCACCGGCCTCGAAGTCGAGTCCGTCTGCGCCGACCTCACATCGTTCGTCGATGGCCGCGCCCTCGATGACGACGCATCGCTCCTCCTCCGCTTCAGGGGGGGAGCGAAGGGAGTGCTGACGGCGTCACAAATCTGCGTCGGCCAGGAGAACAATCTCCGCCTCCGCGTCTGGGGCGAGAAGGGCGCGCTCGATTGGTCGCAGGAAAGCCCCAACGAACTCCGCGTCTGGAACGAGTCGGGCGCCGAGCAGGTCATCCGCCGGGGCAACGCGGGCCTCGCCCCCGACGCCATCCGCGCGACCCGCCTCCCGCCCGGCCACCCCGAGGCGTTCTACGAGGCCTTCGCCAACATCTACGCCGGCTTCTTCGAGGCCCTCGCCGCCCGAGCGAATGGCACACCCTTCATCAACGACGCCCACTTCCCAACCGCAGCCGACGGACTCATCGGCGTCCGCTTCATCGAGAAAACGGTCGAGAACACAAGCTCGAACCAGAAGTGGACGCGGTTGCACCCCTAGACGCACCCGCGCTCCCGCCACTCGAGCGTGTACCGCCAACGCAGTCGCCAGCGCACATCCGCACCCGGCAACTGTTTCTCGCAAATGCGCCGAACTTCAGACACCGTCAGATAACAGTCATGACCCAGATGCGCTCGCCACGCATCGCAGGCCTCCGAGCGGGCATCGCGCGAGAGGCGCTGCAACGCGGCCCGAGCACCAGCGCCTCCCGCGCCGATGAAGTCGATCAATCGATCGGTGGCCCCCTCGGAAGCGCGCAGGTCGACATTGAGCATGAGGCCCCCGGCACCGAGCCATCCCCTGGCCCGTGACAGGACCGCTGCGAGATCGACATGATGGAGCGCCGCCATCGAGACAATCGCGTCGCATCCGCCCGCCGGCAGCTGCAAGTCCATCATGTCTCCCGCGACAAACTCGACATTCTTCGCGTCGGCGCATCGCTCCTGCGCTCGCCCAATCATGGCGCCCGAGACATCAACCCCGATCACGCGCTCCGCACGAGGGGCGATCAACCGGCACAGTTCGCCGCACCCGCACCCAAGATCGAGCACGCATCCGACGCGCTCCGGCAGTCTCGACAGCAACCACTCGGTATAGGGCATGAACGGGCGGAGCCCCGGACTCGATCGCTCCGCCGCAGCGATGCGATCAAAGTCAGCCCGAACCTGTGAGACCGGCTGGGTCATCTCCGTCATACGATCCCGAGCACGCGGAGTTCATAGACGCCCGATGCTCTGCGCCGCAACAAACCGCACTCCGCCCCGCTCCACAACCCGCCCGCGCACCTCCACCGCCTCGCCCAGATACGGCGCGACCATCTCGTTCGCCGCGCCGTACCCTTCCGTCAAAACGATGTAGTAATCCTTCGCGCCGCCCTCGTGATGCACCACCAGCATCGGCGGAATCCCGTTGCCCACACACAGCGTCGCGCACGGCTTGTGACCCTTCCCGTCGCCCGGCTTCATCGCGCCGAGATAGCACTTCGAATCCACGATCTCGCCGCGCAGCGACACCTCGCCGAAGTCCTGCCAATCCTCCGAACCCGCCGGGGTCCCGCTCACCTCTTCGACGGCCCCGGCATCATCGAGCAACTCGTTCATCCGCCGACCGTCCCGCTCCAGCAGGTATCCCTCCATCCGCACCCACCGATCAGCCAACCCCGCCACGCGATCCTGCGCGCCGAACTTCCCGATCCGCACGATCAGGTACACACCCTCCTCCGTCTCCAGCATCGGGTACGGCTCCTCCCGAAGCGCTCCCTCGAACATCCTAGGCGTGCTGGTGTCCCACACCGCCTCGCCCGGACGCCGCATCGCCCACGCGCTCACGCCCGCACCCACAACACACAACCACATCAAAACCAGAATCACCCGCGTCACGAACCGCGCGTGCGCCGGCGGTGCCTCCAGATACCCCACATAGAACCCGCGCTCATCACTCATCGCGAGTCCCCCTCGATGCGCACCATCACGCGCCCGTCCACGACCTTCAC
>CALFMQ010000101.1 GCA_937879825.1 uncultured Phycisphaerales bacterium | reverse complement strand
CGCTTTCGATGGTGAGTTGCTGGTGGGGCGCTTCGTGTTCGAGGCGGGGGGCGGGGATGGGGGCGAGGGCGGCGATCTGCCGGGCGGTGAGGCGCTGGGGGACAACGAGTTCTCGATCCTGGTGTACGGGGACAACCCCTCGACGGAGGATCGGGACGGCGCGCGGCAGGAGGCGGTGATCACCTTCAAGTTCTTCGACTCGGGGACGGAGGTGATCACGAACATGCGGACGCAGAACAACCAGGGCGAGCGTGCGGTGTATCGGTATCGCGGGGTGGAGGCGCCCCCGATCGACATTCTGCCGATCGATCTGACGCCGACGCGGAGTTTCAATCTTCGCTTGACGGACAGCGCCGGCGATGGCGGGGGCGGGGGCGGCGGCGAGGGGGGCGAGGGGTATGACGTGAACGGCGACGGCGTGATCAACGACAAGGATGTGGTGATCGTGCTTCGGGCGGTGTCGGGGGCGCAGATCACGATGAGCGACGGGGAGTTGGCGGCTGCGGACGTGAACGACGACGGGCTGGTGAACACGCAGGACGCGATCGCGATCATGCGGAACAAGTGAGTATGCCGCGTGGGCGCGAGGCCCAAGCGGGTAAAGGGTTGTCGATCGGCTCGCGTCATGCCGCTCGCCGGGAGTAGCGTGAGCATGCAGGATTGGTCCACTGAAGCGGCACGCTCGACGGGGGAAGCCGCCAGCCGTGCGCGGGTGAGGCGGGGCGGGTTCACCTTGCTTGAGATGATTCTCGTGCTGGCGGTCGCGGCGCTGATGATGGGCGTGGCGGCGAGCGCGATGATGCGGAGCGAGTCGGGTTCGGCGCGGGCGCGTCGGGGGCTTGCCGATGTGGTGATGCATCTGCGCGAGGCGCGTGCGGACGCGATGGTGCGGCGCGAGACGGTGGTGGTGGAGCTGCGTCGTGACGCGGGTAGGGGGGCCGGGGCGATGGTGCTTGCGAGGACGGGCGGCGATCGGGGGGATCGCGCGGTGGACATGGGGAGTCTCTGGCTGCTGGATGCGACTGGGATGTGGGCGGAGTCGGCGCGGGTGGGGTTTGACTCGAGCGGTCGGAGCGATGCGCGCGGGTGGCGGTTTGCGGAACGCGAGGGGTCGCGGAGCGGTAGAATCGCGTGGTTGATCGTGTTCGATCCGGTGTCGGGCGAGGCGCGCCTGGCGGAGGGGGACGGAACGGTCGCGGGAGAAGAGCGGTGGGGGGAGGGCGCGGCGGAACTCGCGCCATAGGGAGTGCAAGCGATGAGGACACGGACGGTGATGCGTGGTGCGGCGGGCTTTACGCTGCTGGAGATGCTGCTGGTGGTTGCGATTCTGGCGTTGCTTGCGGCGCTGGTGGGGAGCCGGCTGGTTGGCGCGTTCGGGGGCGCGCAGGTGAAGACGACCAATGCGCAGTTGTCGCTGCTGACATCGAGCGTGGATCAGTTCAAGTTGTCGGTGGGGCGGTATCCGTCGGTGGACGAGGGTTTCCGGGTGCTGCTGGAGAAGCCGCAGGCCGACGCGGAGAAGTGGACGGGGCCGTACCTGAACAAGGAGTCGATTCCCAAGGACGGATGGGGTCACGAGTTCGTGTACCAGGTTGATGAGAAGTGGGGGTACCGGATCATCTCTTACGGCGCGGACGGGAAGCCGGGCGGCGAGGGCGAGAACGCGGACCTGGACAACCGTTCATGAGCGCGGGGGTGGCGATGGCGAGCGGCGGGCTGCGGTATGACGCGCGTGCGTTTGCGAGGCGATTGACCGAGTCGGGTCAGTTGTCGGAGCAGGATGTGCGTCTGGCGGAGGAGGTTTCGCGTCAGAACCGTCAGAGCCAGTTGAAGTCGGTGCTTGATCTGGGGTTGATGGGTGAGGATGCGTTGGCGGAGTCGCTCGCGTCGTTCATGGGTTTGGCGCGGTGGGACGGCGAGGAGGAGCGCGGCGAGTTGACCGATGCGCTGCCCGCGGCGTTCATGCGCGAGAACGGCGTGTTGGTGCTGCGGGAGTTTGTGGAGGGGGATGGGGCGGAGAGCGCCGGCGCGGGGGCGACGGTTGTGGTGGTGACGGACCCGTCGGACCGGATGGTTCTGGGGCCGATGGTTTCGAGGTTCTCCGATGGCGCGCAGTGGAAGATCGGGACGCTCAAGGATGTGCGCCGGTTCCTGGAGGATCGCGAGAGCGAGGTTGAGGGGGAGGAGTCGGACGGCGGGCGGGTGGATGTTGCGGGTGAGGTGGCGCAGCTGCGTGATCTGGCGAGCGAGGCGCCGGTGATCCGGTTCTTCAATCAGGTGGTGGAGCGCGCGATGGACCTGGGCGCTTCGGACATTCACCTGGAGCGGTTTGATCGGCGTGCGGCGCTGCGGTTCCGTGTTGACGGGATGCTGATCGATCAGCCCGCGCCGGCGGCGGCGATGTATGAGCCGCTGTTGTGCCGCGTGAAGATCCTGTCGTCCTTGGATATCGCGGAGCGTCGGCGTGCGCAGGACGGGCGTATCCAGATGCGGATGCGCGGCCGGATGGTGGACATGCGCGTGAGCATCGTGCCGACGCTGTACGGTCAGGACGCGGCGATTCGTTTGCAGGACCGCGCGCGGCTGGCGGGGATTGAGCTGCGCGATCTGGGGTTCAGCGATGCGCACATCGGGTTGTTGCGGAAGGCGGCGGCGCAGAGCCACGGGATTCTGCTGATCACGGGGCCGACGGGATCGGGCAAGACGACGACGCTGTATTCGCTGTTGCGCGAGATTGCGACGGGCGACCGGAAGGTCGTGACGGTGGAGGACCCGGTCGAGTACTCGATGGACGGCGTGAATCAGATCCAGGTGAACGCGTCGATCGGGCTGACCTTCGGGACGACGCTCCGGCACATTCTGCGGCACGACCCGGATGTGATTCTTGTTGGCGAAGTTCGCGACAAGGAGACGGCGGAGATGGCGTTTCAGTCGGCGTTGACGGGCCACATGGTGCTGTCGACTCTGCATACGAACGATGTGCCGTCGACTTTCGTACGGCTGGTGGACATGGGGATCGAGCCGTACCTCGTGAACGCGGCGGTGGAGGGTGTCTCGGCGCAGCGGCTGGTGCGGAAGGTGTGCGAGCATTGCCGGAACATGGATGACGCGCGGGGTGCGTGCAAGAAATGCGGGGGGCTTGGGTATCGGGGGCGGGTGGCGATCATGGAGTTCTCGCGGGTGACGACGGGCGTGAAGCGGGCGATGCTCGGCGGGGCCGAAGAGCACGCGATTCGGGCGGCGCTCGAGGGCGAGGGGTTCGAGACGATGGTGCGCGAGGGGGAGCGGCTGATCGCGGAGGGCGTGACGGATCGCGCCGAGATCGCGCGGGTGCTGGGTCACGCGGGTTCGGCGGGGCTTGACGATGTTTCGGGGTGATGAGCGCTGATGCGATTCGCGTACACGGCCATACCGATCTCGAACGCCGGCGCTTCGGCGGTGGAGGGGATGCGCGACGCGATGGACGTGCAGGCGCTGCGCGACGAGCTGCGCCGGGACGGGATGATCGCGATTCGTGTGCGCCCGGTGCGGATCGGGGATGCGGTCCGTGAGGCGCTGAGCCCGGACCGGATTCGGCGGAGCGACTCGGCGTGGTTCTTCTCGACGCTGTCGACGCTCTTGGCGGCGAAGGTGAGCGCGGAGTCGGCGCTGGGGACGATGCAGGAACTGGCGCCGTCGGCGCGGGCGGGGGGCGCGTGCCGGGATGTGCGAGAGTCGCTTCGCGGCGGATCGACGCTTGCGGACGCGGTTGCGGGCGTGAAGGGGCTGGCGAGCGCAGCGCACGTGGCGCTGCTCAAGAGCGGTCAGGCGTCGGGGCGGCTGGATCATGTGGTGGGGTTGGTGGACCGCTCGATCGCGGCGGGGCAGAAGCTGCGACGGACGGTGGTGTCGCGGTTGATCTATCCGGCGATTCTGATGCTGGCTGCGGTCCTGGCGTTGTGGTTCATCTCGACCTGGGTGATTCCCAAGTTCCGCGAGACGCTGGAGGCGCTGGGGGGTGAGATGCCGGCGGTGACGGAGTTCACGATGGCGGCGGCGGGCGTGATCATGTGGGCGGCGCCGGTGCTGATTGTTGTTGCGGTTGCGGCGTACGGGCTGCGGGGGATGTGGCTCACGGGGCGGTTGCGTGAGGGTGTGTCGCGGCGGGCGCTGGGGATGCCGGTGGTGGGGCCGTTGGTGTGGAACTCGCAGGGGGCGCTGGTGTCGGACATGATCGCGACGATGCTGGAGGGGGGCGCGGATGTGCTGAGCGGGATGGAGCAGGCGCAGGAGGTCGCGACGAGCCCGGAGATCGCGGCGCGGTTGAGTGCTGCGCGGAAGCGCGTGCGCGAGGGCGATGATGTGGGGGCGGCGCTGAAGGAGGAGGGCGTGTTGCCCCCGATGGCGGCGGCGGTGGTGCAGGTGGGGATTCGCGGTGGCGAGTTGGTTTCGGGGTTGCGGCGCGCGACGGGAATCTGCCTGGAGCGGCAGGATCGGGTGACGCAGCGGCTTTTGACGCTCATGGAGCCGGCGGTGATTGTTTTCCTTGCGGGGACGGTGGGTTGGATCGTGTACAGTCTTGTGGTCGGGATGATGGCGATGTACGAAACTGGCGGTTAATGCTGAGCGATGTCACGGAGGATTGGCCCATGTTGCGGAGCACGAAGGGCGTCGGGGGGGTCGGGGGATTCGGTGCGGCGATGATGATCGCGATGGCGGGGTTGGGGGTCGGGATGGTTGGGGGTTGCGCGAGCACGGCGCCTGTTGTTGAAGCGCGGGAGAAGCCCGCGCCGGTGGGGATGCGCCGGCCGCAGGTGTACGAGCGCGCGCGTCGCCCGATTACCGAGATTATTTCGGCGCCGACGCTTCGGGGCCGGGTGTATCCGGGGCCGCGGCTGGTGAGTTCGATGACGTTGCGCGCGCCGCAGGCGCCCGCGGCGGCGGACTCGGCGGCGATCGGAGAACTCGGTGGCGAGTTGATCGAGGTGAAGCTTGCGACGAACGGCGCTTCGCCGGCGGATGTGCTGCGGACGTTGCTCGGTGATTTCCTTGGTCGTGACTTCGTGATCGATCCGAAGGTGATGGACGCGAAAGAGTCGATGACGATGAACATCGACCGTGAGATGACGCGGCGCGAGGTGATGGACCTTGCGTATTCGCTGACGGGCGCGTTCGGATGGATCATCGAGGACCGCGACGGGGTGCTGTTCGTCCGTCCCGAGGCGAGCATGATGAAGGTGGAGAGCGCGCCGGTGATCCGCGCGCGGGCGTCGATGCCGGACGGCGCACCGGTGGTGCGCGTGATGCGGCTCAATACGCTTGCGCTCAAGAGTGACGACCCGCTCTACAAGGAGATGTTGAGCTCGGGTGGGAAGATTCTGGTGTCGGGTCAGACGGTGATGATTATCGATCGCGGTACGAATGTGGACCGGTTGTCGCGGCTGATCGAGATTCTGGACCGGCCGGTGTTCGACGGCGCGGAGATTCTGAGTTACCGCCTGGGTTCGGTGACGGGGGCGGAGGCGGCGGGGACGCTCAACACGATCACGGGCTCGACGCAGGCGGGCGGGTTCGCGCCGCTGGTGACTTTTGTGGGTGTGGGGCAGACGCCGCGGCTGCTCGCGATCACGCGGGATGCGTCGCTCCGGAGCCAGATCAACGATCTGGTGGCGTCGGTGGATCAGCCGCCGGAGACGAGCGAGCGGTTCCACTTCCTGTACCGGATTCAGTATTACGACCCGGATGCGCTGAACAGTCTGATGCGGAGTCTGCTGCTGGAGCACATCGAGGAGGGCGCGGAGCAGCGGAGCCCGGAGTCGACGAAGATTCGGATCACGCATGACGCGACGGCGCGGCTGATGACTTTCCGGTGCACGATGGCGGAGTACGAGGACATTTTGCGGATTCTGCAGGCGGTGGATCGCCCGCCGGCGCAGGTGCAGTTGGATACGACGATCGCGGAGGTGCAGCTGACGGGGCGGCTGCAGCTGGGCGTGGAGTCGTTCCTGCAGGGTCTGGAAATCGACAAGCTCGGGACGATCGAGTTGAGCGCGACGCCGGGGTTGCCGGCGACGCCTTCGGTGTCGGCGTTCCTCGTTGGATCGGACGGGTTCATGGTGTTCCAGGCGCTGGAGAACGAGGGCTCGGCGAAGATCCTGCAGCGGCCGAACATCACGGCGATGGACGGCGCGGAGGCGGAGTTCCAGGTGGGCGGTGAGACGCCGATCGTGAAGGCGGACATCGACACGACGGTGCAGAACCAGGGGAGCACGGGGATTCGTCGTGAGATCGAGTACCGCGATACAGGCGTGATTCTCAAGGCGCAGCCGCGGATCCTGGAGTCGGGGACGGTGGTGCTGACGATCGATCTCGAGATCAATGATGTGGGTGCGCAGACGGACCTTGGCCCGGAGTTCACGACGCGTTCGTACAAGAGCACGGTGATCGTGCCGCACGGCATGACGCTGATTCTCGCGGGCGTGATCAATGACGAGACGCGCAAGGCGCGGACGCAGGTGCCGGGGCTGGGGAGCGTGCCGGTGATCGGCGACGCGTTTGCGAGCCAGGACAACCGTGACGAGCGGACGGAGTTGTTCATGGCGATCACGCCGACGATCGTGACGGACCCGATCGTGCATTCGATCGCGACGAGCGAGTTTCTTGAGGCGACGAGCGGGATCGGGATCATGCTGGCGGAGCATGTGAATGATCTGCCGCGTGGCGCGGGGCTTGTGATTCCGGACGAGTGGGGCGAGACGCCGGTGGCGCCGGAGGAGATCGTGCCCGAGCCGATGCCGGAGATGCCCGAGGGCTTCAACGAGATGTTCGAGCAGATGCGGAACCTGGAGAAGCCGGTGTGATGGCGCGGGGGGTGAGAGCGCGCTTCGGGTTCACGCTGCTGGAGTGCCTGCTGGCGATCGCGATCGTTTCGGGCGTGTTGATCGCGCTGCTGGCGATGCGTTCGGCGTCGATTCGTGATCGCAACGAGTTGGCGGCGATGCAGCGGATGGACCGCGAGGCGGAGGCGCTGTTCCAGATGTTCGTGACGGGGGCGGTCGAGACGCCGGAGGTGGACCGCGAGCGGCGGACGATTACGTATTCGGGTGTGTACCTCGGGAACGCGTACCGCGCGGTGCGGGAGGTGCGGGAGGTTGCCAATCCGGTGCGGCGTGGCGGCGGCGAAGAGGGGTTGGCGGCGACGGTGCCGGTGTACGCGTACACGCTGACCTACAGGGGGAAGGTGTACGAGTTTGATTGGATTCGATGAGAGCGTTCTGGCGACATCGCGGAGGGGCGGGGTTCACGCTGCTGGAGATGCTGCTGGCGGTGGTGGTGTTGTCGATGGTGGGTGTGCTGGTGGCGACGATGCTGGCGCAGGCGAAAGAGTTGAGTTCGGACAATGACCGCCGGGACGCGACGCTGGATGTGACGCGGGTTGTGCGGTTGATGAACGAGCAATGGGACGATCGGCGCTCGACGATCGCGATCGGGGCGAACGGTGAGGCGTACAGCGCCGAGCCGGGGGAGATT
This sequence comes from uncultured Phycisphaerales bacterium, assembly GCA_937879825.1. Lineage (GTDB taxonomy): Bacteria > Planctomycetota > Phycisphaerae > Phycisphaerales > UBA1924 > JACKHC01. The sequence continues at coordinate 625 of CALFMQ010000101.1, read as the reverse complement.
TCGTTCGTGACGGCGCGGCCGATTCTGAGTCAGGATTGGCCGCTGGTGCTGGTGCGGTACCGGGTGGTGCTGGACCCGGCGTCGGTGATCGAGGATGAGCGGCGGTACGACCTGGTGTACGAGGAGACGCCGTTGTTCCGGCGTGATGCGCGGTTGGTGCCGGCGGATGAGGATGCCGAGAGCGCTCGGGAGCGGATGTGGGAGGGCGCAACGCGGCATGTGCTGCTGAAGCGGTGCACGAACCTGCGGATGGAGCGGTTTCGCTCGCTGGAGCAGAGCGCGGAGGAGCGACTGGCGGAGGAGGAGGGCGATCGGAAGGGGCGCGGGCGGACGGGGACGGAGGAGGATGCTTCGCAGGATCGGTTGGCGGAGTTGATCGAGGAGAGTTCGTCGGGGTGGGTGGCGTTTGATCTCGGGACGGCGCAGGTGCCGGGCGCGGTGCGGATTCTGGGCGAATATGAAGGAGAGCCGTTCGGATGCGTGTTCGTGGGCGCGGCTTTGCGTTGATGCTGGTGTTGATCGCGGTGGCGGCGGTGTTTGCGCTGTCGATGCAGGCGGCGGTGACGGCGCGCTCGGCGCGTGTGGAGACGATGGTGCTGCATGATGAGGCGCGGCACCTGCCGGG
>CALFMQ010000100.1 GCA_937879825.1 uncultured Phycisphaerales bacterium | reverse complement strand
CGCGTCCGTCATAGCTGCCCATCAGTCCGATGAACAGGCTCTGGAGACGCTGCTGGCCGTCAAGGACCAACGCCTTCTTCTTATCGTTCTCGGGAATGTAAAAGTCGCTGAGGCGGATGCCGGACCGCCAGTTGTCGATGAACTTGCGGCAGCGGATGGGGCTGTTGGTCCTCCAGACGAGGAGCGTGCTGATCGGGTACTCGCGCAGGATCGAATCGAAGAGCCGGCAGATCTGAACCTCGCTCCAGACGAACGGGCGCTGAATGTTGGGCAGCCAGAAGCCACCGTCTTCCTCCTCGTTGTTGAGGAAGCCGACAATCTTCCGGATGGTCTGCCTCTGGTTCTTCATCAGCGGTACCTCTTACAAGCGTTGACGGGCGGCATCGAGCTCGCTCCGAAGTTGCTGGAGTTGCGTGTTCAACTCTACACGACGAGGTAGCTGCTTCTCCTTGGCGGCGGCGGTGCGTATCGCCGCGATGCGGCCTTCGAGATCAGCGCATGCGCTCAGGGCGCTCGCGCGGTCCTGAGCATGGCCGGCGTCGGCGGCCGGGAGGAAATCGCCGGTGATGGCCGCGGCTTTGGCGGCGAGGATGGTGTCGATCCAGCCACGGTATAGGGAATAGATGTTTGTCCGGGGCTGGCGGACGAGGGCGAGGGCTTCGATGAGTTGCTCGCGGACCGCCTCGGTGAGCGAGCCGGTGTTGCACCGGATCAGGTCGCCATCGAGAACGACCTTGTCCCGCTCGTTCTGCGCCCAACGCTTATCCGCGAGGGAGATGCTAACCCCGCGTTCCTCCGACTGTGTGAGCAGCATGAGGTGGTACGGCACGGCCCGGTGGATGAGCTCTTCGATCCGGGTGAGTCTCGCCCCGGCACGCAGCCGCAGGATCAGGACGGCGAGCTCGACCGCCTCGCGCGTGTCATCGGAGAAAGACGCGACGCCGACCGTGGTCGGCTTGAGCGTGGCGACCCAGCGGAGTTCTTCGATGCCGGTCTCGATGTGACGCTTGTCTGCGGCGGTCGGCGCGCCATTCTCGACTAATAGTGTCTTGGGAACGCGGTGGGCGATCACGGCCTCTGGGGGGAGCCCGAGTGCATCGACAAAGAGCTCGGGGGTCATGCGTTCCCCCCGCGCTGGTGACTCGGCGCTTTGCCGGTGGGGTGCAGCACGACGAGGTAGGCCACAACTTCGAAGTCGTCTGTGCCGGCGAAGTCATCCTTGCGGGCTTGCGTGCCCCCGGTCTTGAACAGGCTGGCGACGGCGCGTTCTTCAGTCCTGCCGATGATCGAGCGGACAGCGGCGGCGAGCAGGCGTTGAGCGTGCGTCATGTCCTTGCCCTGCTTGGTCGCGTTGTTGAAGCGGTCCCACGCCGAGTCCTCGGGCAGGTCCTTGCCCATGCAGAGACGCTTGAGCCGATCGAGGATCTGCTTCAGCTGGGTGTAGGGCGCGGATATGGTGCCGTCGTCGCGGACATGAACGAGGTAGTACGGCGCGAGTGGGTAGCCCGCCTCGGGGACAAACTTCGCGGCACCGCCCTCGGCCCGGAGGCAGAAAATGATGCCGGGCTCGATGTCGTCGTCAGCCGTCATGGTAACGGAGCGGCTGCCGAGCGGTTCGTTCTCGATCTGGTTCGGATGGCTCCGCATGAACTCGGCGAGATCGATGCGGAAGTCGGTGAGGGTCAGGTCGGTGATCGAGACGCCGGTCGAAAGGTCTTCGAGGTCGATGACGGCATCCTGAAGTTTCAGAAGTTGCGTGCGGCGGTACTCCAGGTCGTTCATCAGGTTGCCCGACTGGGCCTCGATCAGGTTCTCTTCGCCGCTGGCGGAAACATCGAGCAGGACCATCTTGCCGCTGACTCGCTGCTCAAGGTTGATGTACTCCTCGAGCTCCATGTTGGGCCAGAAGTTGACGAGCTGAATGCGCGTGTTCTGCGAGCCGAGTCGATCGATGCGTCCGAACCGCTGGATGATGCGAACGGGATTCCAGTGAATGTCGTAGTTGATGACGCAGTCGCAGTCCTGAAGGTTCTGACCCTCGGAGATGCAATCGGTGCCAATGAGCAGGTCGAGTTCGCCCTCGTTCTCCAGATCCTCGGGGCGCTCCTTGGCCCTCGGGGAGAAGCAGGTGAGGATCGAGGTGAAGTCCTTGCGAATCGAGCCGAGGCTCGTCTTGTTGTGTCCAGTGCCGGTTACAACTGCGCTTTCGAGACCGAGCCGCGTCGTGGCCCAGGACGCGAGGTTCTCGTAGAGATACTCGGCCGTATCGGCGAAAGCCGTGAAGAGCAGGACCTTGCGATTCCCGTCATTCATGGGCTGTGCGCACTTGTGTTCGATGACACGCTTCAGGTCCGCGAGCTTGGCGTCGCGGCTAGGCGTGACCTGGCCCGCCGCCGAAACGAGCGTGGCAAGGCGGTTGCGGTCCTCAATCAAGTCCTGCCGCCAGCGGACGAGGTCTACATCGGTGAGCAGCACCTTGACCTTCCGACCGACGAGAAGGGCCTCGAACGCGGGGTCGTCGATATCGATATCCGCGATGTCCGGCTCCTCGACATCCTCCGCGTGGGCGTCGATTCGGCGAAGTGTGGCCTCCACATCCGCGAGCTGGCGCTCGACGGTGAGGCGGAACGAATGGACCGAACTCTCGAGCCGCTTGAGGACATTGATGCGCAACAAGTGGATCAGGCTTTCCTCGCGATCGACCTGCCGCCAAAAGCCCCGGCCGCCGGCGACCTGCGTGCTGTACTTCTCGTCGTACGCCTCCTGCTTGTGTGTGAGCACATAGCGCAACGGCGCGTAGGCAGCGAGGTTGAGGCGGCGGATCTCCTGATTGAGCTCCCGCACCGAGCGGAACTCACCCTTGGCGTCGATATCCGACTTCACATTGATCGGTTTGAGTCTTTCGGGGAAGCAGCCCGTCTCCGCCGTCCCGTAGTATTTCTCGATGTGTCGCCGGGATCGGGCGATGGTGAGAAGGTCAAGCAGTTTGAAGTAGTCGAACCCGAGCATCTCCACGAGCCGAGATGGCGAGCGGCCCGCCTCTTCGAGATCAAGCCAGCGGTTGAACTGCTTCTGCGCAAGGCGTGTCGTCGAATCGATGCTCGGGATGCCGTGTTCAGCGAGCGCCGTGTCGTCGCCTTCTGTGGCGAATGCGATCTGATTCCGCAGGTCCGCGAGGCGGTTGTTGACCGGCGTCGCCGACAGCATCAGAACTCGGGTTCGCACGCCTTGTTTGATGATCCGGCGCATCAGGCGGTCGTAGCGCGTCTCACCGCCCTGACGCGGGCTCTTCTTATTGCGAAAGTTGTGGGACTCGTCGATGACCACGAGGTCGTAGTTGCCCCAGTTGAGATTCGCGAGGTCGATGTCACCTGAAAGTCCGCCATCGCGCGAGAGGTCGGTGTGGTTGATGACATCGTAATTGAAGCGATCCGCCGCAAGGATGTTTCGGCGATCGTTGGTCGCGTAGAGCGTCCAGTTGTCTCGGAGACGCTTGGGACATAGGACGAGCACGCGGTCGTTCCGCAGCTCGTGATACTTGATAATGGCGAGCGCCTCAAAGGTCTTTCCGAGACCGACACTATCGGCGATGATGCATCCACCGAAGCGATTCAGTTTATCGATCGCCCCGACCGCGGCGTCTCTCTGGAACTTATAGAGCTTGCGCCAGACCACGGTCTTCCGAATCCCTGTCGCCGAGTTGATGATCTGGTCTTCATCGAGTGCGTCTCCACGCGCACCGAGCACATAATGCAGGATCAGCGAATAGGCTGAGACGGCCGGCCGCTCAATGGTGAAAGCGGTGAGCAATTCAAGGATGCGGTCTTTGTTCTCGGCCTGTGATACGAGCGCGCCCCAATGGGCGTCAAACCATTGCGCGATGACTTCGGCCTCGTCTTGCGATTCGGAGCACTGTATCAAGCTCATCGGATTCCCAGGCGAGAGCCCCAGTCCCTCGGTCGTAAATGCAAAGGCGCCGAGCAGCGCGTGCGAAGCTGAACCCGCGCCATCTCTGAGAACCGCTGTGGCTTGTGGGATACCGGATGCTGCGTGACGCGCGTCCGCCCGTTCCTGAATCCAGTCTGCGAACTCGGAAGCGAGCCACGGCGCATGGAGCGTGTTCCGCAGCACTCGATCCCCATCGCCACCGAGCAAGTCAGTCGGACGGAGGTCGGCGCAGGTGATAAGCCGTGCTCCCTTGAGCCTCATGAGTTCCGAGCGCAACGCTTGAAATGCGAACAGCGACAGCGCTGGAGTTGCGATGTCAAAGTGTTCGCGGCTTTCCAACAGAGGCCGCAAAATGTCGTAGACGCGCTCCTGTCCGGTGTTTCGCAGCACTCTCATGCAGATCCTCCGCCTGCGGAGCCGCCGCCACATTTGCTGCGGAGCCGCCTTTCAATGGTCTCGCGGTGGGACTGCCAGTGCCTTACCACGACAGAGTTTAGAATCGGCGGTTCTGTTCCTGTCCAGCAATGCAAGTATCCTGCTCCAATGGGACGTACCATCCGCCTTTACCTCGTCGACGGCAGCGCCACTGGCCTCCTCACCGCCGAAATCATCAACTGGACGGGCAAGATACTCGTTGGGCCGCGATCGCGCCTCGCGGATCTGGGCAAACGCGACGAGTCCCGTCGCACAGGCGTGTACTTCCTGATCGGGCCGGACCCCGAGGCACCGGGGCGCGAGTGTGTCTACATCGGTGAGGGCGACCGCGTGATGACGCGGCTCGTGGATCACGATAGAAAAGAGTGCAAAGACTTCTGGACCCACACGATCGTGGTGGTCAGCAAGGACGAGAACCTCACCAAATCCCATGGGAGGTATCTGGAGAGTCGCCTGATCGAGCTGGCCAAACAATCTGGTCGAGCCGGAGTCGTCAACAGCAATGCACCGCCCCCACCGCCGCGCCCCGAGCCCGATGCCGCGGACATGGAGTCGTTCCTCGACCACATCCGGCTCGTTCTCCCCGCGATTGGTCACTCGTTCTTGCAGCCCAAGCCAGACACCACTCGACCAAGCGGTCGGACGACCGAGAGCCCGCTCTTCGTCATCAACAAGGTGGGCGCTCGTGCGGAAGCCAAGGAGATCGACGGCGAGTTCGTGGTGCTGAAGGGATCGACTGCACGCCGCGAGGGCGTCGAATCGTGGACGTCATACCGCTCGCAGCGAGACCAGCTGGTCCACGAAGGAAAGTTGGTCCCGCATCCCACGAATACTGATCTCTACCAGTTCGCCGAGAGTGTGGCGTTCGCCAGCCCGAGTGCTGCGTCATCTGTGATCATCGCGCGGAATACCAATGGCCGCATCGAATGGCGGTCGGAAGCAACCGGGCACAACTACCACGAGTGGCAGGAAGCGCAACTGCGCGGGGCGGGTGTGGACACCTCTGGATCTGATGCTGATTGATACGCCTGTTCCGAGTCTTCGAATCTGAAAACGCGATATTGATGCCCGAACTCGACGCCCATCTGACTCGCTTCTATGAACTGATCGCCGACTTGGTCGATCGCAACGGTACACGCCGCCTCATCGATTGCCACGGCCGAATGGACTGGCCGATGAGAGGCGTGTACTTCTTCTTCGAGGACGGGGAGACCCGACTAGATGGTTCCCCGCGTGTGGTTAGGGTGGGCACCCACGCGGTGTCAGAAGGATCAAGGACCACGCTATGGAACCGACTCTCGCAACATCGAGGGACCACATCGGGAGGCGGCAATCACAGGGGTTCGATCTTTCGGCTCCATGTCGGCGGTGCTCTACTCGACACCCGTCGGGTCGCACTCGTCTCTGACTCCTGGGGGCAAGGTTCCAATGCGCCCAAGGAGGTCAGGAGAACCGAGAATGCCGTCGAGCAGGCAGTCTCTGAATACATAGGCGCGATGCCCTTCACATGGATCGACATCGATGACGAGTCATCCAAGCACAGCAAGCGCGCAATTATTGAGCAGAACTCTCTTGGACTCATCTCGGCGGCCATCAATGCCGGGATCGAGTCGCCCTCATCGGATTGGCTGGGTCATCATTGCAGACATGCCGCCGTACGCTCCAGCGGGATGTGGAACGTGAAGCATATTCACGGCCAGTACGACCCAAGATTCCTCGACGAGTTCGCGTCCATCATCGGAGGCCAATGATCCATGTCCACCATCGCATTCGTCGGATGTGTCAAGGCCAAACGGCCCGGCCGCTGGCCAGCGGGCGAGAAGTACACGTCAGCGTTGTTCACCAAGTCACGCGCGTACGCGAAGCAGCACGCTGACCGCTGGTACATCCTTTCTGCCAAGTACGGCCTGCTCGCCCCAGATGAAGAGATCGACGACTATGACGAGACGCTCGCAACAATGGGGGTGCGGTTGCGTGAGGAATGGGCCAGACGCGTCCAAGAACAAATCGAGTCCAAGGGCATTCTCCGAACCGATGACGAGGTACTCTGGCTTGCGGGCTCCAAATACAAGGCACACCTCTCCGAGTTGTTGTCGGGCTTCAAGCAGACTGATCCTCTCCAAGGCCTTCGAGTCGGCGAGCGACTGAGTTTCCTAACGACCACTCGCCAGCGATCTTGACTCTCTGACCCTTCATCCAAGGTCTCTTTGTTCGGCTCGCAATCTCCACGCCAGCGACTCAGTTTGACCTCGGCAGGGCAAGTCGAATGACCTTACTGCTGGATTGTCATCTCTTGCAGCAGAGTCTGCAGGTCCTGAGTATCGACAACGCCGTCATTGTTCAGGTCCGCGAGTCGGCCGTGCGGAAGAACACGACGCTGGTATGACAAGTGGGGCACCCCAATATTGTCACTATTCGTGCTGCGGACTGCCACAAGGTCGCCGTCATTGAAGATGATGTGCGACAGATCCCAAGTGATGACTTCGCCGGAGTAATAGTATGTTCCGTTGTATCCATCTGGCTTCGCGCGTACCACCTCGCTGATCAGTGTCTCATTCAGATAGATCTGAATGCTAGTCTCGGATGCGCCATCGATGTCGAAGCCCTTGATGCTTAGGGTTCCGAGCATTCCGGACCCGACGAGAAACTCCTTCTGTGCAGGTTGGAAGGGGGCCATGCCGCAGCGGTAGGTTGTCTCGTGCCAACCTTCCCAAACAAATAGCGGTGGCGAAGCGGGCACAACAGCTCGGCTTGGAAGTGGATTGGTTGTCATTCCGTCCGGACTCGATACAACGGGTCGTGCGACGAGTGCCACGCACAGACCACCAGTCGCGACTATCAGCAAACCATGTGTTCGACGCATTGGCTGTTCTCCATTGGGTGTATTCAACCGA
>CALFMQ010000099.1 GCA_937879825.1 uncultured Phycisphaerales bacterium | reverse complement strand
AGCGGTTGGATGTCCACACACGCAAGATGTTCCCCGGCAAAATGCAGGGCGAACGCCGATCCAAGCGACGCGGGCGCGGCGTCGAGTTCCACGACTTCCGCGGGTATGTCCGGGGCGACGACATCCGATTCATCGACTGGAACATCGTCGCGCGCTTCGGCAAACTCTTCGTCCGCCTCTTCGTCGAGGAGGAGGACCTCGCGCTGCACATCGTCGTCGACGCCTCTTCGTCCATGGACACGGGCGATCCCAACAAGCTGCTCTTCGCGTCGCGCGTCGCCATGTCGCTCGGGTACATCGGCCTCGTCCGCCAGAACCGCGTCGGCATGACCGTCTTCGGCAGGCCCGGTGTCGAGAACCCGCGCATCCACCCCGACGCCCGCGGACGCCACCGCGTGCGATCCCTCGCCGACTTCATGCTCCGCGAGATCTGGGAGGACGAGACGCACGGCACCGAAGGCGGCGAATCCGGCAGAGGCGGCGACTTCAACTCGGCGCTCTCCCTCATCGCGCGATCGGGCATCGGCAAGGGCGTCGTTGTCGTGCTGAGCGACTTCCTGATCGAGGGCGGGTACGAACGCGGCCTGCGCGATCTCTCCGCCGCGGGCGGCGGCGGTGCGCACGATGTCTACTGCCTGCAGGTGCTCTCGCCGTCGGAACTCGAACCCGAGCGTGAACTCGAGCGGGGCGTCTCAGGAGACATCCGCATGACCGATATCGAGTCCGGGCACGCCTCCGAGATCACCATCACCGCGCCCCTCGTCAAACGCTACAAGGAACGCCTCGCAAACTACTGCGCCGATCTGGAGTCCTTCTGCGCCGCACGCGGCATGACGCACATGCTCGTCCGATCCGACGCCGACATCTCCAGACTCATCATGGAAACCCTCCGTCAGCGCGGCATGCTCGCCTGACGAAGCAACCCCGGAGCATCACATGGCCAAGGGCCAGGACCTCTCCCGCCACCAGCGCGGCATCGTCAACCGCTACTACGAGCACCGCGACACGATCATGTCCACCAAACTCGCCGAGATCGTCTCCGAGCTGTACCTCGCGACCGACGACAAGAAGGCCGAGAAACTCTGGAAGTCCGCGCAGACCGCGCTGGCCAACACCAAGACCGACCCGACGATCATCGAGTCGATCATCAAGTCACGCGACATCAAGAAACTCGCCGAGATCGTCTCGAAACTCTCGGCCGCGCGCTAGCGGTCGTCGTCGTCTGCCTCGACGAGGTCCGCCATCGCCTGCTCGTCCAGCCCGAGGTACTCGTGCATGTACCGATCGTAGGTCTGCGCATCCTCGTCGCGCGAGAGATCGAGGCGCAGTTCGTTGATGACCTTCGTCCCCTGCGCGATCCAGTCGTTCCAGGTCTGCTGCGAGATGTTCTCGTGAATCCAGTTGCCGATCGCGCCCTTGAATGGCGCTCTGGGCAACTTGGTCCCCGCCCGCCCGGTCTTCGTGCAGACGAATGTCCCCGCCGCGTGAACGGGCTCGGGGGCCGCGTCCTTCACCACCGGGGGCTTGCGATCGAGACGCTCGTACAACTTCGCCATCGCGTTCTTCGGCATCAGGTCGCCAAGCCGCGCCGCGATCGGGTACCCGCGGTCCAGCATCGCCAGCGCGCGGTCCGGGTCCTTCGCCTTGAGGTACTGCTCCGCCGCCAGTTGGTACGCCTTGCTCATGTCCGGATTCGCGCGCGTGCACTTCTCGTACGACGAAGCCGCCTCGGCGTGACGCTCCGCCTGCGCGTACGCGCCGCCCAGACTGAAGTGCGCCATCTCGTTGTCGGGGTCGGCCTGCGCCATGTTCTCAAACTGCGCGATACGCTCTGCCAGTTCCATCGCTCGTCTCCGTCATCTATGCGCCCAAGCCGGGCGGGATCACTATGCTAGGCGACCCTGATCGGAGCGGCCATGACCCCCGCCGAACGAGAACGATTCGACGCCATCCTCGAAGAAGTCCTCGACGCGATGCCCGATCGCGTCCTCGATCTGCTCGAGGAGATCCCCCTCATCGTTGACGATCAACCCGATGAGCAACTCATCCGAACACTCGCCGCCGAGTCGGGCGAGGATGTGCAAGAACTGCTCGCAACGCTCCCCGACGAACTCTGCGGCCTGCACACAGGCATCGCGCTCACCGAACGCTCCGTCGAGTCATCCGCCGACCTCCCGGATCAGATCCAGATCTTCAGGCGCGGCATCGTCGCGACAGCAAGAGGGGGGTGGAATGACCTGGATGCCATCGCCGAGGAGATCCGCATCACAATCCTCCACGAGATCGGCCACCACTTCGGGCTCGATGAGGATGATCTCTACGACCTCGGATATGACTGATCGGCGCTACGCCATCGCCGCGTCGAGGTCCGCCTCAGAGGCGTCCATATTCGTGTAGACCTTCTGCACATCGTCGTTGTCCTCGAGCGCATCGATGAGCCGGACCGTCTTGGCGACATCCTCGCCCGCGAGTTCCGCCATCGTCTCGGACTCCATCGTCACCTCGGAGGACACCATCTCGATCCCCGCTTCCTCGATCGCCCCCTTCACGCCCAGGAAATCCTCTGGCGCCGTGCGCACGGCCCACACACCGTCCTCGTGCGCCACGTCCTCCGCGCCGGCGCTGATCGCCAGGTCCATGATCTTGTCTTCGGAGACCGCGCTCTCATCGATGAGGATCAGCCCCTTGGACTCGAACATGTACCCGACGCACCCGACCGCCCCGAGGTTGCCGCCGTGCTTGGAGAAGATCATCCGAATCTCGCCCGCGGTGCGGTTGCGGTTGTCGGAAAGGCACTCGACGATCACCGCCACGCCGCTCGGCCCGTACCCCTCGTACCGGATGCTCTCGTACGACTCCCCGGCGCCCTCGCCCGCGCCCTTCTTGATGGCGCGCTCGATCGTGTCCTTGGGCATGTTCGCAGCACGCGCCTCATCGATCGCGTAGCGCAGCGTCAGGTTCGCCGCCGGGTCGGGGCCGCCGTTCTTCGCCGCGACGATGATCGCGCGCGAGCACTTGCTCCAAAGTTTGCCGCGCTTGGCATCGACCTTCGCCTTGCGGTGCTTGATGTTCGCCCACTTGCTATGACCTGCCACTGGCGTGCTCTCCGGTGTCGGTGTTCGGGGGCGTGATGGTAGCAGGATCGCCGACATCCCCGACAACCGGCGCAACCGCCGGCTCCTCGCCCGCGCCCGCGGCGCGAACCTTCTCCCGGCTCGCCTCAACGATCGCCCGCAGTTCCAGCCCCGCCAGATCCATGTCCTGCGTGTTGAGCGTCTCGATCAGTTTCTCCGCCAGCCGCGCCGCGTTGTCCCATCGCGTGACAGCCGACTCCCGATCCCCGATCGCCCAGTACGCATCACCGAGGTGGTCGTTCGTGATGATCCGGTTGAACACATCATTCTCGTCGGTGCCGTCGCCGATCAACTCGATCGATCGCTTGAGCAGCGTGATCGCGCCGGGCACCACCGCGCCCGTATCCGGATCGACCCCGTCCGACATCCGGCCCTGCACGTACCGCGCCCAACCCATCGAGTCCACCGTCGGCGCATCGTCCGGGTTCTGGCGGTAGGCCGTCTCGATGAGCGCGATCGCACGCGGAATCTGCACCCCGCGCTCCAGCAAGCGGTACCCAAGATCGTTGCACGCGCTGGCATCCGTCGGATCGAAGTGCAGGATGCCCTCGTACGCCACATCCTGCGCCTCCTCGCGCCCGATCTGCCCCATCGCCGACGCGGTCCAGCGCATCACGGTCGTCCAGTCCGACCCGAAGGGCGCGGCACGCCCCGACGCCGCCAGCTGGTCCAGCACCGCCGGGAGCAATCCCTCCCTCCCGAAGTGCTCCAGCGCATCGCCCATCGACTCGAAATCGCCCGCGTCCATCGAGCGGTACATCCACTCGCTGTTGACGCGCAAGGGCGAGGACTCGCGAAGCGCCGCCGTGCGGAGAAGCGTGAGCGCAAGATCGCGCCGGTCGCCCATCTCCCGACGGGACTGCATCGGCCGCCCCGGCTCCCGGATCGCGTCCGCCAGCCGAACCGTCGCCTCACCGGGCGGCAGGATGTTCGATTGCTCGGCGCGGTCGGCGTGTTCCAGCAGCGACTCCAGCGATGTCTCGGTCCGTGCCGCGAGCGTCAACTCCAGCCCCAGCAGTTCGGGCGATGAGCCGACCGCGAAGTCCCTGCGAATCATGTCGAGGATGTCGATCGCCTGACGAATCTGCGCATCGCTCAGCGAAGACCGCAGCATCAACTCCTCCGCGACTTCCTTCAGCCGCATCGCCACCTCGCGCGATGGTTCGGGCGAGAATGCGCGCAGCTCGTCGAGCACCGCCGGAATCTCGTCGAGCCGCTTCTTGCTCACACGCAGCGCCAGGTCCTCCAGCACAGTGTCCACGGTCCGCGGCATCCGCGAAAGGCGACGCTCTGCAACCTCCTCTGAAGTCAGTCGCAACGACAGATTGTCGCGGTACACGCGCTCCAGGAGTACCGACGCCGCGTAATCGCCCGGGAAACGCTTGAGCCAGTCCTCCAGCGCATCGGCCGCGCGATCGAACGACCCCACAGACACCCGCGCCCGCGCCAGCGCCAGGTGCGCCTCGGAACTGCCGGGCTGCAGCTCGATCTGGCGCTCCAGCCACCGCACCGCCTCGCCCCCCTGACCGCTGGCGATCATCACATCCGTGAGCGCGCCGAGGAACGCCTCCTCCCCGGGATGCTCCTCGAGCAGGAACCGCAGATCGCGCATCGCCAGTTCCGGCTGATCGCTCGCCAGCTGCGCCTGCACGCCCAGCCAACCCATCACCGGGCTCGTCGGATCGGAGCGCCGAATCTCCTTGACAATCATCGCCGCGCGCGACTCATCCAGCACCTCGCCGCCCGGCCCGATGAGGCGCAGCAGCGCCGCGACCGCGCGGTGCATGAACGGGTCCGCCCGCCACGCTCGCTCGAAACAGTCCGCAGCATCCTTAAACTCGCCCCGCTCCCGATGGAGACGCCCCGCCATGTACAGCGTCCGCGCATCCGCACGGTCGTCAATCGCCGGTGCCAGCGTCTGCATCGCAAGGTCAGTGAGCGTCAGCGCCGAATATGCCTCCGCCACGCCGCGACGCACGCCCTCGCCCGATGACGCATCCACCGACTCGATGATCCCCATCGCCTGATCGAGCCGCCCCAGCATGAACTTGAGCCGCGCCGCCGGCGCGATCGCCGCCCCGTCCAGCGCCGGATCAACCGCGCACGCCTCAACCAATCTGTTGGCGTTGCGCTCGCGCCCCAGCCGCCACTGCACCAACCCCGCCAGCAGCGACGCCGCGGGTGATGAGTCGTCCGTGCTGAGCCGCGCCGACTCGTTCGCGTCGCCGATCGCCGAGATGAGCGACTCCGCGACCGACTCGCCCTGCCACGGATCGGAGGCGACCATCGCCACCGCCTCCCGCCACGCGCCGTCAGCGCTCTCGTTTCTCGCGATCATCCGCAGCAGTTCAGCGCCCGATGCGCTGTCCGTCGGGTGCGCACTCAACTCCCGCCGAAGCGCTCCGATCCCCTGCGCCGGCTCCATCGTGGCCGCGGCCAACCTCCGGAGCGAAGCGCCCAGCGCCCGCTGGCTCCGCTCTGCGGCACGCCCGATGGCTCCGATCGCGGCGCTCAGTTGCTCGCGCGACCCGCCGTTGGCGACGAGATACCGAACCAGCGCCCGCGTCTCCAGATCGGCGGCCCGATTCGCCTCGATGCGCCGAATCACCAGCGCATTGGCCTCGTCCAGCCGCCCGCCGACCACCAGCGCGTACACCCGGTGCGTATCGAGCAGCGGCAACGCCCCGCCCGCGACTTGCTGCGCCTCGTCATACAGGGCGAGCGCCAGCGCCGAGTCGCCGTGGTCCAGCGCCCGATCGCCGAGCTCGACCAGCAGTGGCCCGCGTGAGCGCAGCGCATCGATCACGTAGTCACGCCCCCAGTCCGGCACAGCGCCATCCGGCGGC
>CALFMQ010000098.1 GCA_937879825.1 uncultured Phycisphaerales bacterium | reverse complement strand
TCCAGCGCAACGGGCAGCATTACCTCGGCGCGATCGCGGGCGAACTTCTCCGCGTGCCCGCCGGACTCGACCTCGAACGCACCACCATGTTCCGTGTCTTCAACCCCTACTCCGAAGCGCCCAAGGACAAGATGGGCAACCCCGCGTTCGGCGAGAAGTGGCCGGGGGGCGATGTGCAGGCCGCGATCACGCTCCTCGACAAACTCGGCCCGCTCGACGAGTCCAAGTTCATCATCGGCATCGACACCCGCGAGTACATGCGCTCCGGGCATCTGCTCATCATCACCGACGCGGGGGGCGTCATCGACTGGGGGAGCGCGATCGGCGAGACCGCCCCGGGCGAGGTCACGATCGAGGACAAAATCTCCCACCTCCGGCGCGTCCTGCGGCCCGGCCAGCGCCTCGACACGCAGGCCGGACGAATCGAGATCTACAATCGCGTGGTGCAACTCGACAAAACCTCGCGGTGATGCGTGACTGACGACCAGACAATCCCCGCCGATCCGAGCGAACAATCCTCAACGGCTGCGAAGGGGAACGGGGGCGGGGCGCGCAAGCCGGGCATCCGTCTGGGCCCGTTCACCTTCGTTCCCGAACTCCTCACCACTCCGGGCGACGACCCGTGGGCCGCGCGCAAGGGCGAGCCGCGCATCTTCGCGCTCCTCTGGTGCACCTACCTGATGGTGGCCGCGCTGCTCACGATCTTCTCCGTCCGCTTCCTGGGCATCCCCGACTCCGATGAATACCGGAGCGCCTGCATCATGATGTGCGTCATGGGCGCCGCCGGCTCGGCCGTCCTCTGGCCCGCGCTGCGTCTGAGCCAGGTGCGGCCCCGCCATCCTGTGCGCGCCGCGCTTGTCGATGCGCTGGTCGTGTCGGTTCCGCTGCAGGCCGTCATCTGGCCCATGCCCATGCTGACGGACTGGCGCTACGCCGTCGCGATGTCCATCGGCGGCGCGATCGGGCTCTGGACGCTTATCACCGGCGCGATCATCGCGTGGGGATACATCACCTCGCGCCGCCTCACCGCGACGATCGGCGCGGTGGCGCTCCCGCTTGTCGCGCCGATCGTCCTATTCCGCGGCGGGCTCCCCGCCGCCGATACGCCCGCCCCCGCGTGGGCGATCTTCTCGCCCCTCACCGCGCCGTGGGCGCTGTCGTGGTCGGTCTCCGGATGGTCGCCATCGATGAGCCCCCCCGAATGGAGGGCGCTCGTGGCGCTCTTCGTGCTCGGCGTCGCGGCGTTCATCGCGCTGCCGCGGATCGCTCAGGCCCGTCGTTGATCCACCCGGCCCGGAGCGGATAGAGTCTGTCGATCACGGATTGCAAAGTGAACCGGCCGTGGCGACCCCGCCGCGGCCTACGCGTTTTGGAGCGAGCGATGGATTTCATGACCGCAGACGAAAAGGCCCAACTCCAGGAGAAACTCTCCGCGCTCGTCGCCAAGCGCCCCGAAATCTCCAACCGCATCGCCGAGGCCCGCGCGCTGGGCGACCTCAAGGAGAACGCCGAGTACCACGCCGCCCGCGAAGACCAGGCCATGATGGAAGCGGAGATCCGCCGCCTCGAGGAGAAGATCGCGGGCGCGAAGGTCGTCGATCCGAGCCACGCGCCCGACGATGTCGTCTTCGTCGGCGCCACCGTGCGCCTCAAGGATGTCGAGACCGGAGAGGAGGACCTCTTCCGCCTCGTGGGCGAGGCCACCGGCAACCACATGCTCGACTACGTCGAGGTCACCGTCACCTCGCCCATGGGCGAGTCGATGATGAAGGCCCGCGTCGGCGAGACCATCAAGGTCGATGCACCGCGGCGCATCATCCGCTACGAGGTCATGGAAATCCTCTGACCCAGGCCCTCACGCCTGCCACGCGCCCGCCTTGCCCCGCGCGGGCTCGCCGTCCACCTCGAACCGCGCCCCGCTCGAACGCAGCTGCGCCAGCTGACGGTCGCCGATGCGCACGCGCATCCGCACCGACGCGTCCACATACTCCCGGTCGATCACCTCGCAGCGCGTCTCGAGGAAGTGCACGGCCTTCGCCTCGCTCAGGGGCATCGTCATGATGCGCTCGCGCACCGTTCCGCGGCTCAACCGCCCGATGCGCTCGATCAACTCCGCCTGCCCCTGGCCGCCGACGTCGCGCCCGCAGAAGGGAATCGCCTCGGGGCGACGCTGACGCCACACCAGCATCTCCGTGTTGTCCTTGAGCCGATCCGACTTGTTCAGCAGCAGAATCCGCGCCGGCTCGTGCCACTCGACCCCCGCCTTCATCTCGCGCTCGCGCACTTCCTCGAAGAGTTCCTCGAGCGTCTCCTCGACGGTCTGCAGCTGCAGCTCCGCCGCCGGGTCCGAAACATCCAGCACGATCAGCAGGCAATCCGCGTGCGTCGCTTCCTCCAGAGTCGCGCGGAACGACGCGATCAGATGGTGCGGCAGGTCCCGCACGAATCCAACCGTGTCCGACAGCATCACGCGCTGCCCGCCCCCGAGGTCCCACTCGCGCGTCCGCGTCATGAGCGTCGCGAACAGCTGGTCGTTGGCGTGCGCGCCGCCCGCCGTGAGCGTGTTGAAAATCGTCGACTTGCCGGCGTTGGTATAGCCGACGAGGCCGACCGTGTAGTGATCGAGCCGCCGATCGCGCACCTCGCGCCGCTTGCGCTCGTTGATGTCGGCGAGTTCCCTCCGGAGAATCGTCTTGCGCTTGTTGACGAGGCGCCGGTCGATCTCGATCTGTTGCTCGCCCGGCCCGCGCGTCCCCACGCCGCCGATCCCCCCGCTGCCCACGATGCGCTCCAGGTGGTCCCACATCGCGCGGAGCCGCGGATAGGTGTATTCGAGCTGCGCCAGTTCCACCGCCAGCTGCGCCTGGCGCGAGGTCGCGCGCGAGGCGAAGATGTCCAGAATCAACTCCGAGCGATCGATCACCTTGCGCTTGGTGATCTTCTCGATGTTGCCGATCTGCTTGGGCGACAGCTCGTGATCGAACACGATCACGCCCGCCTCCAGCTCGTCGCACATCCGCTCCAGTTCCTCGACCTTGCCCGCGCCCATGAAGGTCGCGGCCTCGGGATAGTCGCGGTTCTGCACCATCTCCCCCACCGCCGTCACGCCCGCCGTCTCCGCCAGCGCGCGCAACTCGCCCAGCGGGTCGCGCGCGTCGAACCGGGACGTGGGGAGATGCACCGCCGCCAGCACCGCACGCTCGGCGCGGATCTTGATCTGATGTCGTTCTTTCGGGGCTGCCATAAAGTTCTGCTTTCCGATGACCGCCGCGGATGAGGATCGACGCGGCGCGGGGTGGATGCGCTCGATGACCCGCCTCAAGGGGACGGGAACAGAAGACCGGGGTGGAGTGGAGTCAGTTCTTCTTGATCATCGGTGCACACATTTAGAACCATCGGACCGCCCACACGGTATACCCTACCGGTGGCCTGAACAAGCCCCCGCACCGGGCCGATAGAAGAATCATGGCCCGAGCGACATCCCCGGGAGACCCCGCAGTGCAACGCAACAAGATCGGATTGGCGTCCGTCCTCCTCGCGATTCTCGTCACGACGCTGGCGGTCCGCCTCACCATCGCCGCCTCCGACAATGCCTCGAAATACACATGGACCGAGCCGGTCGTCGAGGTGCTCTCCGAGGTCGAGAAGCGCTTCTACAAGGACACCGACCTCGACGCCCTCCAGGTCGCCGCCATCCGCGGCATGCTCGAGGAACTCGACGACCCTTACACCGAGTACATCCCCAAGGTCGATGTGGCGGACTTCAACAAGGACATCCGGGGTGAATATGTCGGCATCGGCGCCGCCGTCCGTCCCGAGAGCGGCTGGGTGATGATCGTCTCGCCCCTCGAAGACTCACCCGCCTAC
>CALFMQ010000097.1 GCA_937879825.1 uncultured Phycisphaerales bacterium | reverse complement strand
CATCGGAAAGCGCTTTGGATCTGCGCGGTCAGCATCAGATAACGGATCTGACTGACCTTGTCGGAGTCGTGCTGTCTCACTGAGGCGAACGCCAGCCGCCCGATGGTCATAGAAATGGACCATCTTACCTTCGTAGAGCGGCACGAGGTCGCCCCCCCTCGCTCGCGCGATATGGCCGGTAGTAGTTGCCAAGACCTCATCTACATCGGCCACTGCCACGAACTGGGCAGAATCGCCTGACATGTTGAACAAGCCAGGCCTCGTAATCAGACCCCACGGATTGCCTGTATCTTTGTCGAATTCTCGCAACAAGATAGGTAAGCGGCGATGGACATGTGTTGTGAGAATAGCGTCCGCTCGGGATCGAAATGTACACGCCGTTCTCGTATTTGGATTCAATAGAGCAAGATCGGCTGCGGCAAGCGTAAAATGGCGAGTGGAATCGGAAAGATCGGCTACGCGATGCGCATAGAACACAAAGCTCGCTTTGGACGAGACTCCCTCAACGCCAGTGGCGGTGACGAGCGAGAAGCGAGCCCTGCTATCTACTGATGGGAAAAGTTCATCCCGATTCTCGAAGTCGTACAAGCTGACGAGGTTCTGTGAATCGATCAGTGCACTAAATAGCGATTTTGTCGTGTCGTCTGTTGCAATACCGGATGGCACGATCATCCCAATCTGCCCTGATGCCGCGGCAATAGATCGCGCAAGCTCGAAGAACAGTGCATAAGTGTTGCTTCGGCCTAGGCCTGTCAACGGATAGCGACCCATGTTGTGGGCGAGATGGCGAATACCCTCAGTCGCTCTTGAGGCGGCGAGGTAGTCGGCAAAGAGCGGATCGCCATTTTCACGAAGCTCGTTGATCATGGCCGAGCGATTTGCAGTCGTACTTGCATCCGCAATATCTGGAGCGCGCGAGGCAAAAAACTCCTGTTCACGAAAGAGGAGTTGATCCCATGGTGGGTTACCGAGAACCACATCGAAGCCACCGGTCTGGCGGTCACTCGGCATCGGCGACCTCCTCTGGATCGGCGGCTGCACCGAAACGATCCGACCACCAGTCGAGGAGGCTAGCGGCCTGCCCCGCAGAAACGCCGAACGCGGAGATGCTCGCGCGGGCGTAGTCGAGCAGTCGCTTGGCACGGGAATCCTCATCCGCCAGTGTGTGTGCTTCGTTCAGCAAGGCCGCGGCGTTATCCCAGTCCGGCCCGTCCTTGGGGATAGGAAGGACGAGTGTCTGCTTGGCACTGAGCTTGATCGCCTCGGCGGAGAGTGCCGCCCCGGCGAAGTGACGGAGTGCCAGAGCGCACATCACGGGAGAGGCAAGTGATGCCGCGATGTGCCAGATGCGGCCTACATCGTTCGGCATGACGGTGATGAGCGGGATCGAAGCGATGTACGTGCCGGGCTCATCCACATACAGCTCGATGACCTTGGTCTGGGTTGCGAGAATGAGCTTCGGCACACGCCTGCGATCGATCCACGGACCGAGCGTTCCTTCGGCATACATCCGTTGGCGATCTACCCGTGGCGCCTGCCACTTCTGTTTGAGGATGCGAGTGGCTTGCGTGCCCCATGTGCATTCCGCTAGGTCGATCAGCCCCGTCGTGACCAGCGGCGGGAACTCGTGGCGGTCTGCGCATTCGGGGAGATCGGCATCGTCAACGATGAAGCCTTCAAGGCGGTAGTACTCCGTGAAGTCGGCCACGGTGTCCGCGATATCGCCGATCGTGCCACCGGCCACGATGTCGACGACCGGTATCCCGGATGCCTCAGCTGTCAGATGTGCCCATGTGATTTCATTCGCCAGTTCATCCATCACGAGATCGATGGGCTCAAGGGTCTCGAACGCGGCCGAGTGCTGGCGTCCGACGAGGAAGCGGCGCGGGCCGTGGCGGAAGATGGTTGGAGCGCAGGTGAAAACGCTCGCGGAGAACAGGTGCTCATTCGAGACCCAGATGTTGGCGAGCGTGGAGTCCGACAGGAGTTCGGCCCGCACCGGCCCCGCGGCCTTGGCGGCGAGGAGCGATTGGGGCTGGACGAGCGCTGCTCGACCGAGATTTCGGAGGAGATTCCGCGCCAGGAGCAGGAAAGTTGCGGACATGTCGGTGTATCGCACCGTGCTGCCACCCGTGACGAGGCGTGCGACTGCGGCGAGACCCTTCTCGACCGTGGTGGCGTTCTCGACCTGGTTCAAGAAGGGAGGGTTTCCCACGATGACATCGAAGCCGAGTCGGGATTCGTCGAGATGTGCGCCGATGCGAGTCATGCGGTCGCACCCACTTTGCGGCTGAGATGCTCCGCAACGGGCGGCTCGTCGTGCCACCCAAAGACCTCCGGGAACTCTAGGTGCCAGTGGAAGAACTGGTACTCCGTTGCGAGGCGGCGGACCTCATCCTTGATCCATTGGTGGACCGAATTGGGGTTGTCCTCGATCGCCCGGTAGACCGACTCTGTGATTGCATCCCACTTGCCAGGG
The DNA here is from genome assembly GCA_937879825.1 of uncultured Phycisphaerales bacterium. Taxonomy (GTDB): domain Bacteria; phylum Planctomycetota; class Phycisphaerae; order Phycisphaerales; family UBA1924; genus JACKHC01. The sequence goes on along the minus strand of CALFMQ010000097.1, from coordinate 1,185 downwards.
AAGCCCTTGACAGCGCCAGGCGCATCCGTGTCGTGCTTGCGCCAGACGAACGCGGCGCACCATGTGTCGGCGAGCAGCCTGGCGTTCACATAGTCGGATGACATGATCGCCTCTTGATATCGGCTCGCCTGACTGGCGACCGCCTCGGCGGTGTCGGCGGGTTCGGCAGCGAGCGCGGCGATGGTCTCCGGGAGATTCCCGAGCTTGATCGGAAACCGATCCCGGAGTTCATCGAGCAGGGTTCGCTGACCCGACCCCTTGTCCTTGTGCTCCTGCTTGTTTCGCTTCTTGTAGTAGCTGACGACCTTTTTGTCATCGCCCTCGAGAGGCTGGAACGCGTCGTCGGGGATGCCAGCGGCCATGAGCGATGGCGTGGTGCCGAGCAGCGAGTTGCCGACCTTGATGTGGTGATCGAGAAACGAGAGCGGCTTGCCCGGATCAATGGATTCGATCCAGAGCGCCACCTTGCACAGTTCGGCGGCCATCGGGTTGATGTCGACGCCGTAGAGGCATCGTCGGATGACATCGCGGAGCGCGTGCTGGTGATCCTCGGGGGTTGGCTCCGACTCGCCGGTCCGGGCGCGGGCGAGGTGTCGGGCGATTCGGTGCGCTGCGGCGATGAGAAAGTGGCCCGAACCGACAGCGGGGTCGCACACCTTGAGATTCAGGATGGCTTCTTCGCGTTCCTCGGCGGACTTGAGGCCCTTGAGCCGATCCTGGACGACTGGCTCGAGGGCGGAGTCGAGGAGGCATTGGACGAGCGAGTCGGGCGTGTAATAGGAACCGGTGGTCTTGCGCTCGTTGCCCGCTGCGGTGCGGAGCGAGAATGTCTTGGCCTGGAGATCGATGTCGGGATGGAGTTCGAGGAGCGACTCATAGACGGATCCGAGCTCCTCGGAGCCGAGGTTGCGGTAGTCGACGGCTCGGAGCGTCTTGTCGCGCTCCACCGTGCTCAGCAACCGGATCGCTTTGAGCAGGTCTTCGTTTCGAATGAAGACGGGAGCATGCTCCTCTGACTGCGCTGGGCCGAGGAGATCTGGCGTTGACGCGTTGGACCACATGAACGACCCCAGCGCGGGCAGGCCGAGTTCGGGGCACCCTTGGGTCTTGCCGAGGGCATTGAAGTTGAGGCTGAGGATGTGCCAGAGGTCGGCGTGCTTCGAGCCTCGGATCTTGGCGGCGAGC
>CALFMQ010000096.1 GCA_937879825.1 uncultured Phycisphaerales bacterium | reverse complement strand
TGCCCTTGTCCGTCGCGCTCACATTCAGGATGCCGTTCGCGTCGAGCGCGAACTCAACCTCGATCTGAGGCACGCCGCGCGGCGCCGGCGCAATCCCCGCCAACTCCAGACGATCGAGCGTCCGGTTGTCCTTGGCGAACTCGCGCTCGCCCTGGAGCACATGGATCTGCACACTCGTCTGGCTGTCCGCAGCCGTCGAGAACACTTCCTTCTTGCTCGTCGGAATCGTCGTGTTGCGCGGGATCAGCACCGTCATCACGCCGCCCAGCGTCTCCACGCCGAGCGAAAGGGGCGTCACATCCAGCAGCAGCACATCCTTGACCTCGCCCTTCAGGACGCCGCCCTGGATCGCCGCGCCCACAGCCACAACCTCGTCCGGGTTGATGCTGCGGTTCGGCTCCTTGCCGAAGATCTCCTTCGCAACACGCTGCGCCGCCGGCATACGCGTCGAGCCGCCCACCAGCACGATCTCGTCGATCTTGCTCGCGTCCAGCTTCGCGTCCTTCAGCGCCTTCACGCACGGCTCACGCAAGCGGGTGAGCAACGGCGCGATGATCGACTCAAACTTCGCCCGGGTGATCGTCTCCTGCAAGTGCTTCGGCCCGCTCTGATCCGCCGTGATGAACGGCAGGTTGACCGTCGTCTCCTGCGTCGTCGAGAGCTCGCACTTGGCCTTCTCCGACGCCTCCTTGAGACGCTGCAGCGCCATCGCGTCGTTGCGGATGTCGATGCCTTCCTTCTTGCGGAACTCCTCCGCGATGTAGTCGATCAACACCTGGTCAAAGTCGTCGCCGCCGAGGTGCGTGTCACCATTCGTGGAGAGCACCTCGAACACGCCGTCGCCGACATCGAGGATCGAAATATCGAAGGTGCCGCCGCCGAGGTCGAAGACCGCGATCTTCTCGTTCGCCTTCTTCTCAAGGCCGTACGCCAGCGCCGCCGCCGTCGGCTCGTTGATGATCCGCTCGACCTTCAGCCCTGCGATCTCGCCCGCGTCTTTCGTCGCCTGGCGCTGCGCATCGTTGAAGTACGCCGGCACGGTGATCACCGCGCGATCGACCTTCTCGCCCAGGTAATCCTCCGCCGTCTTCTTGAGATCCTGCAGAATCATCGCGCTGATTTGGGGCGGCGTGTACTCCTTGCCGCGCACCTTCACCTTCACCAGTTCATCCGCCCCGCCGGTGATCTCGTACGGCACCAGTTTCTCTTCCGAGCCGACCTCCGCGTGGCGACGGCCCATGAACCGCTTGACCGAGTACACCGTGTTCTTCGGGTTCGTCACCTGCTGGTGACGCGCCGGCTGGCCGACCAGCCGCTCGCCCTTCTCGGTAAAACCGACCACCGAAGGCGTGATCCGCGAGCCCTGCGCGTTGATCAGAACCTTGGGCGAGCCGCCCTCCATGATCGCCACGACCGAGTTCGTCGTACCCAGGTCAATTCCAATGATCTTCGACATATCGCATCCCCTTCAATGGGTAGTTATTCCAGCCGTGGGCCCCGCGCTCCGTGACTCCACATCGGCGCAACGAGGCCGCCCGGGCGAACCATCGCCCCGGGACCGCATAGAGAATGCAATCCGGGTGCCACCGAAAGGCCATCCCGGAGCCCTTTGGAACGGGGATTCCGAACCGAAACGGCCTCTCAAACGGCCATGCGGGCCAAATGATCACGACCCGCCTGCCGATGTGGCAGAGCCGAGAATCAGGCCCATGCCCGGCTCAGGAACCGCCGGTCACTTGTTGTCCCGGACGATCTCCTCGGCATGCTGCTCGAAGTAGTCGTTGAAGGTCGCCTGCATCTGGTTCTGGCTGCTCGACCCATCCACCACCAGGTCGTCGCCGGTCCCCATCTGCTGATCCATGCCGGCCCACGTCAGGTCCAGCCGGTCCCGTCCGCCTTCACCGCGTACCCGTACGCCATGCCGTTCGTGTCCTCGAGCGCCCCGCCGGAGACCCCCGCCGTCGCCAGATCGGGCGGATAGGCGCCGTTCTGCGCGTGATAGGCGCTCACCGATTGCTGGATGTCCATGAAGTCCTTGCCCAGGTCCGCCACCGCCATCATGTGCGCCCCGAACTTCTTGGCGAACCACACCCCACCGAAGACCACGGTTCCGAGAACCGCCGTCGAAATCAGCGAGATAATCACGCCCGCGATCGCGAATCCCTTAGGACGCTTGGTCAGGGCGATGAGCGAGATGATCAGCCCGATCGGGCCCGTGCAGAACGACAGCGCGAACCCGACGATCCCCAGGACGTTCTTCTCCTGCTCCGCGTACTCGTGACCGCCCTCGTAGTGCTCCATCGCGTCCATCTCCCATAAATGGTGGGTCGGGGTTCGTTCGTGCCCCCCCAGTTTACCGAGTCCGTCCGCTCCGCCCAACACGAAGCCGAGCCGGCCGCAAAAGCAAATTGCAATCGTTCTAAGTTGCTCCGCGTCACTCTCCGGTGTCTAGTAGTAGTTAGGGACTGGTTCCGGCGGATTCCGCCGAGACATTATCGCTCGTGAGACATCCGGAGACACTCAAATGACCGTTCGCAAGACCGTTCGCGCCGCCGCAATTGCGGCAACACTCGCCACCCTCGCTGGAAGCACCGTTGCCCTCGCCGGCGCGGTCACCGTGTACGAATACCGGACCTTCGACGGCACCGGGAACAACATCACCAACACGCTTTGGGGATCCGCCGGGGCGCCGCTCCTCCGCGAGTCGAGCGGCTCACACTACACCGACGGCTTCAACTCGCCCGCGGGCGCGAGCCGCCTCTCGCCGCGCGAGATTTCCAACATCGTCTTCGCCCAGCCCGGCTACATGCCCTCCGACACCGGCATCAGCGCGATGTTCTGGCAGTGGGGCCAGTTCCTCGATCACGACCTCGACCTCTCGCGCGACGCCGGCGAGGCGGGGTCGATCGCTGTTCCCTCCGGTGACCCCGACTTCGATCCCACCAACACCGGCACCGTCACCATCGACTTCCATCGCTCCGAGAAGGTCCCGGGCACGGGCACCGCCCCCGGCAACCCGCGCGAGCAGTTCAACGTGATCACCGGGTTCATTGACGCCTCCTCCGTTTACGGCTCCGATCAGACCCGCGCCGATGCGCTCCGCGAGTTCACGGGCGGCCGTCTCAAGGTCACCGCCGACGCCGCGGGCGACCTCCTCCCGTTCAACACCTCCGGCCTGCCCAACGCGGGCGGCGACTCCAATACATCGCTCTTCCTCGCCGGCGACATCCGTTGCAACGAGCAGGTCGGCCTCGCCGCCATCCACACGCTCTTCGTCCGCGAGCACAACTACTGGGCCGATCGCCTCGCCTCGGAGAACCCCTCGTGGGACGACGAGATGATCTACCAGACCGCGCGCAAGATCGTCGGCGCCGAAGTCCAGATCGTCACCTATGACGAGTTCCTCCCCGCGCTCCTCGGTGCCTACAACCTCCCGGTCTACTCCGGGTACGACGACACCATCGACCCGACTATCGCCAACGCGTTCTCGACCGCCGCCTACCGCGTCGGGCACACGATGCTCAACGAGTCGCTCCTGCGAATCGAAGCCGACTGGACCGAAGCGCCCGAGGGGCACCTCACGCTCGCCCAGGCATTCTTCCAGCCGAATCAGCTCGTGAATCACAACATCGACACGCTCCTCCGCGGCATGGTCTTCCAGGTCGCCAACACCATCGATAACTTCGTCATCAACGATGTCCGCAACATGCTCTTCATGAACTTCAACGGGCCGATCCCGCTGGACCTCATGTCGCTCAACATCAACCGCGGACGCGAGCACGGCCTGCCCGACTTCAACACGCTCCGCACCGACTACGGCCTGCCCGCCTACACCGCCTTCTCGCAGATCAACCCCGACCCCGCGCAGATCGCCAAGCTCTCCACCGCCTACTCGTCCATCAACGACATGGACCCGTGGGTCGGCCTGCTGACCGAAGAGCACCTCACGGATTGCGCCGTCGGCGAGACCCTCGCCGCCGTCATCGGCGATCAGTTCTTCCGCCTCCGCGAGGGCGACCGGTTCTTCTACCTCAACGATCCCTTCTTCCTCGACCACGCCACGCTCACGCGCGAACTCGAGAACACGCGCCTCTCCGACATCATCGCTCGCAACACCAACATCGACCGCAACACCCTCCCCGATAACGCGTTCTTCGTCTGCACCCTCGAGGGCGACGCCGACCGCTCGGGCCTCGTCTCCATCAACGACCTCAACCTCGTCCTGGCCAACTGGGGCGACAACACCATGCCCTTCGGCACTCGCGGCGACTGCGACGGCGACGCCGATGTCGATGTCGACGACCTCAACAAGGTCCTCTCGCACTGGAACGAGTCCTGCGGCGGGTAATCCCGAGAATCCCCTCCCTCCGGGAGGGGCAGGGGAGGGCTTCTTCCCCACTCACTCAACTCGTCAACTCACGAGCCCCCGGCGCGAGCCGGGGGTTTTCATTCATTGCGCTATCCGATCACGATCGTGTTGACCGACTCCCGCCAACTCAATCCCTCACGATGCAGAATCGCGCTCAGCGCATCCGCGTCGTGCTGCGTGAACGCGCCGATCTCGAACGAGTCCACATCGAGCACGCCCCAGCAACTGCCGTCACGATTGAAACAGGGAACGACAACCTCGCTCATATCCCGCGGGTCGCACGCCACATACTCCGCTCCCAGGAATCGCACATCGCGAATCACCAGCGCCGAGTGCTCGCGCCACGACCGGCCGCACGCGCCGTGCAACCCGATCGGCGAGCACGCCGGCTTGTTCCGGCACGGCCCGAGCAACATCTCCTCCGCGCCCACCGCAGCACCATCATCCATCAAGGCGCCCGGCCCGTAGTAGAACCCGACCCACGAGAACCCCCGCCCGTGCCGCGCCTCGCCACCGCCGAGTCGCTCCCACAACGCGTCAACCAGCAGACGCATCCGCGCCGCCCGGCTCGCCGTCGTGTCAATCTCGATCGTGTTGTATTCCCGCGATGTTGTGCTCATCCGTTCGCCTGCAACTGAATCGTCTGCTTCGCCAGCAACTCGAACAACTTCAATCGCCCCTCCTCATCCAACCCCAGATAAATCTCGCGTATCGCGTCCATCCGCTGCTCGGGTGTCGGCGTCAGTCGCGTCTCCTGCATGAACTCCACGACCACATCGCGGACCATCGATCGCTCCTCGGGGGTCGCTTCAATCGCATCACAGATGTAGTCAATCCGCTGCTGGTACGGCCGGATCGCGTACTCGTAGGTCGTCCCAACCTCCCGCTGGAACATCGCGCGCTTGAGCCGCCCCTCGACCGTCTCCCGCTGCTCGCGCGTCACTTCCTTCATCCCGCGCGTCTCGGCCCCGACGAGCGCATCCCAATACTCATCCACAAGCCGACCGAGTTCAGCGCCCTGCTCGTCCGTCAGAACGCCTAGCAGCGCATCCATCACAGGGTCGCGCCGATGCTCCGAGTCGAACCGTTCGTACAACTCGGTCCCCGCGCGCGCAGCACGTTCCTCATCACCCGCACGCAGCGCATCGCCGCTCTCCTTGAGAAGGTCCAGATGATCGATCAGCAACTTGCGCATCCGCTCCGCGTGCGCCTCGATCACCGCGTCAACCTCCACCCGCTCCGCCCCATCCAGGTCGAGCAACCGCGTCCCCGCGATCTCCGGCCGCTCCTCCAGGATCGCCAGCCGCCCGCTCATGTCGCGCTGCACCAGCGTGCGCACCGCCTCCCCCGAGACCGCCGGCCCTCTCAGCACGTCACCGTCATCCGGCGGGTCAGCGCAAACGACAGTCGTCAGAACCAAGGCCAGGGAGGCCGCCGATATCAGGTGCTTGCGCATACAGGATGCTAGCGCGCCGTCCGCCGCAGTGTCGCAGAGATCAGAGCGTCGCGCTGGTAAACGGCAGCAGGCCGAGGAACCGCGCCCGCTTGATCGCCTGCGCGATCATCCGCTGCTGGGCAGCCGTGGTCTGAAGCCGCTTGCGCGGATAGATCTTCCCGTTGGGGCTCATCATGCGGCGGAGGGCATCGACATCCTTGTAGTCGACATACTCAAACCCCTTGCCGGAGGTCTTGACGACTTTGCCCGCCTTGGGGGCCATGCGACCGAACTGACTCATAGAAATCTACCTCGCCTTGGGCGTTTCGGCCCCCGGATCATCCGGGAGCGACGGGGTGGGGGAAAACTCAATTGGGGCGGACAATATACCAAAAACCCCCGTCCCGGGCGAACGCCCCGCCTCCAACGAAAAACCCCCGCAGCTCCTCCGCCGCGGGGGTCCCGCTTCAACTCAAATCGATACCCCGGCTTACCGACGCCGACGCGCCGCCAAACCGAAAAGGCCCATGCCCGCTACCGTCACTCCCGCCGGGCTCGGAACCAACTCAAAGTCGTCCACGAACGCGCTCTGCGGATTCATTTCGGAGAACACGCCGTCCTGCATGTTCGCGCCCACGCGGATCACCGCGGTCCCCGCCGGTGCCACGCTCCCCACCGAGAACTGACGCCACACATTGTCGTTGGTCTGCGCAGCATCCACATCAAACGAGACCGATCCGATGAGACCATCGCCCGCATCGAAGAAATGCATGAAGAGAAGGTTCTGTCCCAAATACCCGGCCTCCTCCTTGAACCACGCCGAGAGCACATAGTTCACGCCGGGCACCGCCGGGACATCCTGGTACAGGATCGCATTGACAGGAGGGCCGCCGATACCACCATCGAACGGGCGGAACCACAAGCCGCGCGCGCCAGCAGGCGTGTGGTTGGCGAACCCCGTAAAGTCAGCCGAGTTGGCCCCTCCCGGCGTCTCGTTGAGAATCCATCCGTCAGCGCTGTTCCCGTCGGCCCCCGACTCAAGGTCCCCGTTGATCAACATCCCGCCGGCGAGTGCCGCACTCGCAGCGCACAACAACACCGCCGCCGAGGCAGCGAAAATCGCACTCCGTCCCATCGCTCTGACTCCTTATGTAACCCATCCTGTGCATGCCGCGCTGTGCCCGCGGCTGTTCCGAATATAAACCCCATCCCGCGCCAAACAAGGAGCATTCCCCATCCAATGGGTTGTTTTCGCCCCGCCCCGCAACTTTCTCAAGGCCCCATCTTCACAACAAGCATCGGCCCACATCGACTCAGTCGAATGGATTGCCCGTGTTGACCACGATATTCGCAAAGACTCCCAGCACCGCTCCGCCAGCAGCACCGATGGCCATTCCCCAAAGCAGGCCGGTCCATCCGAACATCACAAAGCCCGAGGCGCCCCCAAGCGGAGCACCGACCATCGCTCCCCAGAATCCCCACCAGAACCACGCAATCAACAACTCACCCAGAGCTTCTCGAAGGACCCCTCCGATCCACCTCAAAAGCCCGCCCTTTCCTTCCGGCATCGTCACGCGCTCCGCGTCAGCACCGCGTCGGCAGCATCAAGCAAATACGCCCGCGCCCCCGACTCTTCCAAGCCCCCGAGCAGCGCCTTCGCCTCGCCGATCAGTTCCCCCGCCCGCGTCCGCGCATACGCCACCGAACCCGTCCGGTGCAGGCGCTCGATCAGCGCCCGCCGCGCACCCGCATCCCCCGCGCCGCCCCTCGACAACGACTCCACGATCACGCCGCGCTCGCGAGCATCAAGCGACGCGAGATGGTGAATCATGGGGAGCGTCAGCTTCCCCTTCTCGATGTCCTTGCCGAGCGACTTGCCGACCGTTTCCTCGTCGCCCACCAGATCCAGCAGGTCATCCGTGATCTGGAACGCCAGCCCGACGCGCGTCCCGAACTCACCCAGCCGCCGGATCGTCTCGTCGTCCGCCCCGCTGAACCGCGCGCCCATCTCGCACGCCAGCCCGATCAGGCACGCCGTCTTGCCCCCGATGATCTCGAAATACGTCCGCTCATCCAGCGCAAAGTCGCCCCGGTGCGCCAGCTGCAGCAGTTCGCCCTCGCACACCCGCGAGGTCACCTCGCCGACCCGCAGCGCCGCCGCCTGCGTGTCCAACTGGCTGCACAGATGGAAACTCTTGGAGATCAGGTAATCGCCGAGAATCACCGACACCTCCGTGCCGTGCATGTGATTCACCGTCGCCGACCCCCGCCGCACCTCCGCGTCGTCCAGCACATCATCGTGCACGAGCGTCGCGACATGGATCATCTCGATCACCGCGCCGATCGTGATGTGCGCCTCGTTCACCTCGCGCAGCCCCGACGCCATCCCCGAGACCAGCACCAGCATCGGCCGCAACATCTTGCCCCGGTACCGCTCGATGTAGCGGCACAACTCGTTCACCGGCTCGAGCCGCGAGTCCAACTGCCGCTCGAACCGTTCCACCACGCGCACCAAACCGCGACGGACCTCGTGGGCCACGCCCGTGTGCGCCGGCAGGATGTCGACCAGTGCCGTGGTCATGTCAGAAAAGGATAGACGAGCCGAGGATGTTTGTCCAAAGATTTCAGAAACTATTGAAACTTTCCCCTCCCTGGAGCGTGGGCCCGGATTGGCGTCCGAAACAATGAATGGACGGGGGGCAGCGAGTCGGGTCGGGAGGGAGTAGTGAATGCGTGGGGGAGCTACTTCTCAGCGACGATATACGCGATCCACGCCGGGTCCGCCTCGCCCTCTTCCGCAGCCGTGAACTCCCCGTTGCCTTCCTCCTCCTCTTCGTCCGTCCCCTCCCAGTACACCGTGCTCTTGCGGAATCCCGCCTCCTCGAGCAACTCCCGGATCTCGGGCAGCGACCACATCCGCCAGTCGTACGAGAACGCCTTGCGCATCTTCGACCCGTCATCGAAGTGGAAGTGGATGTGGCAGATCATGTGCGACGAGATCGGGTCGAACTTCGCCTGGTCCCAGACATACGTGAAGTCGCCGTCGATATCGCGCTCCTCTTCCTGCTCCAGATGCGCCTCCGCGCCGCCGTAGCAATCCATGATCAGCATCCCGCCGTCCGCCAGCGAGCGCAGCACATTCTTGAAGTACCCCCGCAGCGCCTCGCGCGACTTGAAGCAGAAATACGAAAAGTTCATCGCCAGCACGATGTCCACCGGCTCCGTCCGGATCGTCGTCACGTCCCCGCGCTCAAGCGTCACACGCCCCCTGGCATCCGCGTCCAGCACATCAAGATTGTGCGTCGTGCCCCACTCAAGCACCGAAGCGTCCAGATCCACACCGATCGCCCGGTTCGTCTCGCGGCGCTTGATCCACTCGCACGAAGTATGCGCCGTGCCGCAGAAATCCTCGCGCAGGAGCGTCGCGTGCCTGCCGCGCAGCGCCTTGAAGGTGTCGTCCACAAAGTCAATCTCCGCCTCCACATTCTGCACCGACTGCTGGTACAGCACATGACGGTCCGACACCGAGGCCCGCGGCGGTCCCTTCGGCTTCTGCTTCTTGCCCTTATTGCGATTCTTCTTCTTCCTGCTCATGGCCGATGCGGTATGCACGCGCACTCCTTCGCTCGTGATTTCGGGTCCGGGGAGGGGGGAGAGCACAGGGCCTGATCGGGTGCTGCATCGCATTCCCGCCGAGCGCCCAGATGCGTCGAGCGAGGAGTGTACGCCAATTCCGTTCACCCGATCCTCCCGGACAGTTCGCGCCCGACAGCGCTCACCCCCGTACCATGGAGTTGCCACAGAGGAGAGAATCCATGGTCAAGAAACTCGCAATCGCCGCAATCGTCGTCGTCCTGGTCCTCGCCGCCGGCGCGATCTACGCGTTCAAGGCCTTCACATCGGGCGTGGGCGGATTCGACGACTGGGTCGTCAGGCAGGTCGTCGCCATCGCCGAGACCTACATCGTCCCCGATGTCGAGTTCAAGTCGTTCGACTTTGCAATGCCCGGCACCGTCACGCTCGACGGCCTCGAGCTCGTCGCGCCCGACGGCACGAAAGTGGTCGAAGCAGGCAAGGCCGTCGTCACGCTCGCCGAAGTCCCATCACGCGACAAACCCATCAAGATCGAGTCCGTCGAACTCCACGACGCCACGCTCCGGCTCATCCGCGACGCCGACGGCTTCAAAGGGCTCGTCCCATTCGTCGAAGGCGCCGCCAAGGATCAGTCCGCCGTCTCAGAGGATGTCAAACTCTCCAACGTCCTCCAACTCCGCAAAATCACGCTCGTCAACGGCGGCCTCTACTACGACCAGGGCGACGGCTCGCCCCCCATGCAACTCACCGGCATCACCACCGACATGAACATCGAGCCCGTCACCGAAGACGGACGCACGTGGCACACCATCAATGTCAACGCCGGACGCGCTCCCCTCATGCAACTCGCGCTCGACGGCAAAATCGATCTCGACTCAACCGTGATGGACATCAAGTCCCTCACCCTCGGCACCGACCTCTCCGCCGAGACCGCCAAGGCGCTCCCGCCACAACTCCAGCAACTCGTCCGCGACCACGACGCCAACGGCCGCCTCGATGTTGCGGCCCGCGGCACCATCGACGCGAAGAACCCCAACAACTCTGCGCTCGACGCCGATGTCACGATCGCCAACTTCAATGTCGCACAAGGCGATTACCGACTCCCCATCGACACGGGAACCATCGCCGTATCCATGTCACAGGGCGTCCTCACCGGGCGCACCGTCGCCTTCAACCTCCTCCGCGGCACACTCACCGCGCCCGAACTCCGCGTCGACACCACCGCGCCCGGCATGCCCACCAGCATCCAGTGGAAGGCCGACCAACTCGAACTCCGCGAACTCCTCCGAGGCGCCGTACCCGCCGGCCAGGAGCCCAAACTCGCCGGCAAACTCAACACCTCCGGCAACGCTTCCATGCGTCTCACCGAGGGCATGTCAACGATCGACGGCTCCGGCAAACTCAAGGTCCGCGACGGACGGCTCGTCGCCATCCCCCTCGTCGAAGCACTCGAGACCGTCATGAGTCTGGGCCAGGGCACCGGCACCAACTCCAAAGCCGATATCGATTTCGATCTCGACGGCCAGGGGGTCGCCATACAGAAACTCGAACTCGAAACCCCGGTCCTCGCCGCACGGGGCGACGGCCGCGTCAACTACGACACCACGCTCGACCTCCTCATCAACGCCGGACCCGTCGAGAAAATCACCGGCGCACTCGGAGATGTCGGAGGGATCATCGGCGCCGTCACCGACCAACTCGTCAAGTACGCGGTCAATGGCACGGCCGGCAAGCCGAAGGTGAGCGTCAAGCCGCTCGGGCTCTAGCGTCACATTCAAAAGAACGCGCGCTGCACAGCCCAGAACAGGCCCATCAACGCCACGCCCGCCGACCCCGGGATAACGATCCGCGCCCGGTACCACTTCCGGTTTCGCCACCAGCCGACGATCAGCAACGCGCCCGCGATTACCGACAACTGACCGATCTCCACGCCCACATTGAAACTCACCAGCGCCGGCACAAACTGTTCCTCCGGCAAGCCGATCGTTGTCAGCACCCCCGCGAACCCCATCCCGTGCAACAGCCCGAACCCAAAGACCACTGCGGGACGCCACGGCATCAATCGCTTCGTGCAAAGATTCTCGATGCCCACATACGCGATCGATAGCGCGATGAGCGGCTCAACGATCCCCGAAGACAACCGCACGAATCCGAGCGACGCAAGCGCGAGCGTGATCGTGTGCGCCACCGTGAACGCGCTCACCTGCCACAGCAAAGCGCTCATCCGTTGACTCAACAGGAACAACCCGATGACGAAGAGAATGTGGTCGAGCCCCTTGGGCAGAATGTGCTTGTACCCCAGCACAAGATAGCGCCAGGTCACTTGGCCGATGCTCTGTGGCTCGACC
>CALFMQ010000095.1 GCA_937879825.1 uncultured Phycisphaerales bacterium | reverse complement strand
GGGTTGATGGTTTCGATCTCGGGCTTGTAGAGCGTGACTCGGTTGCGCCCGTCGCGCTTCGAGGCGTACACGGCCTGATCCGCCTCGTGGACGATCTGTTCGGGGGTCGAGTTGTCGTGCTTCGGTCTGCGCACGGAGACGCCGATGCTGACGGTGATGGGCAGTTCGTCGGGTGCGCCATCGACATCAGAGAGATCGAACGGCTCGTTTGCGACGGCCGCGCGGATCGACTCGGCGACCTGCTGCGCCTTCTCTTCGTCGCACTCGGCGATGATGGCGGCGAACTCCTCTCCGCCGTACCTGCAAACGGTTCCGTCGTCTGCGACGGTCGTGGACATCCGGCGCGCCAGCGTCTGGATGACCTTGTCGCCGGCCAGATGGCCGTAGGTATCGTTGACGGACTTGAACTTGTCGCCGTCCATGAAGATGACGGTGATGGGCGCGCCGGACTTGAGCGCGCCCTGGTGCGCTTCCTCGATCATCTGATCGAACATTTTGCGGTTCCACGCGCCGGTCATGGCGTCGGTGAGCGAGGACTTCTGGAGTGACTCTCTTTCCTGCTCGAGGTCGGAGACCTGCCGCGCGACGGCCATCTGGTGCTCGAGCAGCTGCTCGCCGGCTTCGGCGAGCAGGTGGGAGATGTCGGGTTCGCTGCCGATGTTCTGATCGAAGAGTTTGGCGAGTTCCTGGCCTTCGTTGGCGGTGCGATCGAGCATGTCGATGACCTGCTCGCGGTTGATGGCGTACCACTTGGTGACCAGGTCGCAGAGCTGATTGACGCTGCGAGCGGTATCGGGCTCAGTGAGCGCTGCGGCGCAGATGCGACCGATCGCGGCCATGCGGACCAGGTCGCGGTGCTCTGTGGGCGAGGCGGTGGGGTCGTGGTGATGGCGCACACAGTTGACGACGGCGTCAGGGAGGCGCCACTTCTCGCCGAGGGCGGCGCCGGTCCTGGCGTGATCGAAGCCCAGCGTCTCGCGTTCGAGCACGGGCAGTTCGTCGTGGTTCTCGCCGGCCTTCGCGGCGATCTCTGAATACGGGGCGCCGATCATGGTGAGCATGGCGAGGATGCCCATGTCCTGGAAGAGTGCGCCGGTGAAGGCGTCGTCCGGGTCGCAGGCGCGGCATTCGAGCGCGAAGATTCGGGCGCCCGCGGCGCTGTAGATGACCCGCCGCCAGTATTGATCGGTGTCGAAGCCTTCGCCGTCGATCGCCTTGGTCCAGTCGACGAGACTGAATCCCAGCACGAGGGACTTGATGGAGTTCAGCCCCATGTAGCTGAGTGCGCGCTGGATGTTGTTGCAGCGTTGACGTAGGCCGAAGGCGCTGGAGTTGACGGTCTTGAGAACGCGTCCGGCGAGTCCCGTGTCGCTCTCGACGAGCTTCTTGATGTCGTTGATCCCGACATCGGGATCGCGGATGAGTTCGAGCAGCTGGACGGCGACGGTGGGGAGCGTCGGCAGGTTCGGGCAGTTGAGAACCTGGTCGACGGTGGGCTTCTTGGCGGTGGTCGGCATTGATAACCCCAGACCTACGAACGCACGCGGAGTGGACACACACTCGGGCGATCGTCGGGCGCTGGCGACGACGATTGCTCGTGTAGGGAATGACATCGTTCCGATTCAATCGGTCGATTACTGCTGCGTGAGGGTTTTTGCGACAAGGAGACATCCTGCGCGGCGGCTCTGCGGCTATCAGGACGAGGGGGTCGCGTATCGCCGGAATCGGGGGGCGGGTGGTGCGTTATTCGGACGCGTAGGCCGACATTGGCGGGCAGGTGCAGACGAGGTTCCGGTCGCCGAAGGCGTTATCGACGCGCCCGACGGCCGGCCAGAACTTGTGCTCGCGGACCCACTCGGATGGGAAGGCGGCTTCGTTGCGCGAATATGGATGCGCCCAGTTATCGGAAGCGATTTCCTTGGTGGTGTGCGGCGCATTGACGAGGGGGTTGTCGTCCTTGGGCCACTGGCCCTGTTCGACGCGGGCGATCTCGCGGTGGATCTCGATGAGGGCATCGCAGAGACGGTCGCATTCGATTTTGGACTCGCTCTCGGTGGGTTCGATCATCAGGGTTCCCGGCACGGGCCACGACATGGTCGGCGCGTGGAAGCCGAAGTCGATGAGGCGCTTGGCGATGTCTTCGATTTTGACGCCGGCTGATTTGGTGAATGCGCGGCAGTCGATGATGAACTCGTGCGCACAGAGTCCGCTTCTGCCGGCAAAGAGAATGTCGTAGTGGGGGGCGAGTCGCTTGGCCATGTAGTTGGCGTTGAGGATCGCGACCTGCGAGGCGCGCTTGAGCCCGTCCGGCCCCATCATCGCGATGTAGGCCCACGAGATCGGGAGGATCGAGGGTGAGCCGTAGGGCGCCGCGGAGATCGCGCCGATGGCGCTGGAGCCGGCGGAGGCGGGATTGGCGACCGGGTGGCCGGGGAGGAATGGGGAGAGATGCTTGGCGACGCCGATGGGCCCCATGCCGGGGCCGCCGCCACCGTGGGGGATGCAGAATGTCTTGTGGAGGTTGAGGTGGCAGACATCGGCGCCGATATCGCCGGGCCGGCAGAGGCCGACCTGGGCGTTCATGTTGGCGCCGTCCATGTAGACCTGGCCGCCGAACTGGT
>CALFMQ010000094.1 GCA_937879825.1 uncultured Phycisphaerales bacterium | reverse complement strand
GAGAAGACCCTCCGTCAGATGAAGGACATGGGCCGCAACTGACGAGCAAGATCCCCTCTCTCAGGGAGGGGTAGGTATGGGCAGTCGGACTTTCGGGTGCCATGGCTCGACCCGAAGGGCGAGCCATGTCGAATCGATCACATCACCGCGCCGAGTGCCATGTGTAAGCAACGCTCGCCCGAATCCGCTCCCTCCCCCGCCGCCGTTGGGGGGGCGGTGGAGGTGTCACATGAAGTGTGACGGAGGGGGCTCCGAATTTGTGCTCTGTGCTTTGTGCTCTGGATCACCTAATCACGCATCGTCATCCGCGATCCGAAAGGTAATCGCCGGCGTCTCGTTCGGACGCTCCCACCGCGCCCCACGCCCCCGCGGCACACTCGTCGCGATCAGGTGCTGCAAGTACATCTCAAGCTCGCACCGATCGAACCGCGCCAGAAACTGCGCCGTCGCGGACGGGTTGTACAGACGAATGCGATCAACCAGGTCCTCCTGCGTGAGCAGCGCGGTCCCCGCACTGACGATGCTCTTGGCTTCCAGAAGACCAGTCGCAGCAACCATGTGTGCATAACTCCATGAGGGTGCCGATCGGAGCACGCGCCGCACCCCTCGACGCGGACTCGTTGGATCGGCGCGACGGCGCGCCCCTCCGCACCCAATAACACCGCTGGACGCCGAGATGTGCCCATCTTTCCCGCACGCCCAATATGTAGTGCGCCCGTAACAAGCCCCGACACCCCCCGCGCCGCACCCCGCTACACTGACGCGCATGAATGCGCTCGTCATCACAAGGCAAGATACTGATCGGGCGGGGGTGGCGCGCAACATCCGCGCCGTCTCCGATCACACCGACCCCGCCACCGACAACCCCGCGCCCGGTCACGCCGTCCTCCGCACCCTCGCCAGCGCCATGAACCACATGGATATCTGGGTCGGGCTCGGCATCCCCGGCATCGACCTCACCTACCCCCGCGTCTCCGGCTGCGACGCCTGCGCTGTCGTCGAATCGGTCGGCGCCAATGTCGACCCCGCATGGGTCGGCCGCCGCGTCATCGTCAACGCCGCCGTGCGCCAGCCCGACCGCCAATCTCCCGACGACCCGCCGGGCTCCACCCTCGCGCCCGACTACCAACTCATCGGCGAGCACCACAACGGCATGCACCGCCAGCGCTTCACAGCGCCCATCGCCAACTGCGCCGCCGTGGACGGCGCCGAGCCGCACCACGCCGCCGCCTTCGGCCTCACCACCCTCACCGCCTATTCCATGATGGCCACCAAGGGCCAACTCCGCCCCGGCCAATCCGTCCTCATCACCGGCATCGGCGGGGGCGTCGCCACCTCGGCCCTCTCCATCGCGCGCTGGCTCGGCTGCCGAATCATCGTCACCAGCCGCCACCAGTGGAAACTCGACCGCGCCACCGAACTCGGCGCCACCGACGCCATCCTCGACGAAGGCCAGGACTGGTCCAAGCAGGTCCGCGCCCTCACCAACAAACGCGGCGTCGACATGGCCGTCGACTCCGTCGGCAAGCCCACCCACATGAAGTGCATCAAGTCCCTCGCGCGGGGCGGCGCGTTCGTCACACCGGGCAACACCGGGGGCCCAATCGTCGAAACCGACCAGGCCCGCATCTTCTGGAACCAGCTCCGCATCCTCGGCTCCACAATGGGCACCAACGACGAGTTCCGCGAGATCACCGCACTCTTCCGCGCCGGCCACCTCTCGCCGGTCATCGACAAGGTCTTCCCCTGGCGCGAAGGCGCCCGCGCATGGGAACGCCTCGAGTCCGCCGAGCAGTTCGGCAAGATCGTCATCGACTGGCAATAACCAAGGGAACGACACCCATGTCCATCATGCAAGGCAAAGCCGGCCTCATCTTCGGCGTCGCAAACGACCGCTCCTACGCAACGCACATCGCCGAGTCCATCCACCGCGAGGGCGGCGTATGCGCATTCCAGCACCTGCCCGGCGAGAAGAACGAACGCCGCACCGCCAAGGCCGTCGAGAAACTCGGCATCACCGACCCATGGCTCTTCCCCTGCGACGCCGGCTCCGACGAGGACCTCGACAAACTCTTCGACGCCTACGCCAAACGCTTCAACCGCCTCGACTTCGTCGTCCACTCCATCGCATTCGCCGACCGCGAGTGGCTCCAGCCCGGCAAGTTCGCCGACACGCCCCGCGCCGCGTACCTCAGCGCCGTCGACATCAGCGCCTACACACTCGCCGCCATGGCGCAACGCGCAAAACCTCTCATGGCGGATAACGGCGGCGGAGCACTGATCGGCATGTCCTACTACGGCTCCGAGAAAGTCGTCCCCGGCTACAACGTCATGGGCGTCGCCAAGGCCGCCCTCGAAGCCACAGCGCGCTACCTCGCCGCCGACCTCGGCCCCCACAACATCCGCGTCAACACCATCTCCGGCGGCCCGCTCCGCACCCTCGCCTCCAGCGCCGTCGGCGGCATCGACAAAATGCTCGACCAGACACCCAAGTACGCCCCCCTCAAGCGCAACGTCGAAGGCCGCGAAGTCGGCGACACCGCCCTCTTCCTCCTCTCCGACCTCGCCTCCGGAATCACCGGCCAGAACATCTATGTCGATTGCGGCGTCTCCACCATCGGCGTCGCTGTAGAGCAATGACAACCAAACCCACCATCACCGCCTTCGCCGTCTCCGACACCCGCGGCTGGTCCATCAAACCCGCTTCACCCCGGCGCGAATGGATGGACCGCACCGACGGCTTCGCCTACCGCTGCCTCCCCCTCTCCATCGCCAATCAGGCCGGTTGGGTCGTCACCTGCCCCGCCGATGTCTCGGTCGTCTGGCTCGGCTCCAACGAACGCAACGCGCTCCACATCAACCTCGCGCTCGGCTCCGAACGCTTCCGCTCATCCATCACCTCGCACTTCGGCTTCGGCATCCTCACTTTCTCACTGCCCTGGCTCTTCCGCACGCCCCCCGGTGTCGCGCTCCTCGTCGGAGGCCCCACCAACACCCCCAAGCGCGCCATCGTCGCGCTCGACGGCGTCGTCGAGACCGATTGGAACTCCGCAACCTTTACCATGAACTGGCGCTGCACCGAGCCCAACCACCCCGTCTCATTCCTCGAAGGC
>CALFMQ010000093.1 GCA_937879825.1 uncultured Phycisphaerales bacterium | reverse complement strand
CATACATCGCCGCCGCGCCCGAGTTCGCGCAGCCCATCCTCACCAAACTCCGCGCCCTCATGAACAAGGCGTGCCCCGGTGTCACCGAGTCCATCAAGTGGAACGTGCCGTGGTTCGAGCACCGCGGCCTGCTCATGGGCATGGCATCCTTCAAGAACCACGCCTCCTTCGGTTTCTGGCGCTCCAAGGAGATGGACGACCCGCACGGCTTGTTCACGGCCGCGCAAGACGCCGGAAGCAAACGGGCGGGCAGCATGTGCACCATCAAGTTCTCATCGGTGCGGGACATGCCCGCCGACCGCGTGCTGATCACCTACTTCAAGCAGGCTGCCAAACTCAACGAGACTTCCAAGCCGCCTGCGCCCAAGAAGCGTTCCAAGACCGACCTCAAAGTCCCCGCGTCCATCACGAACGCGCTCAAAACGAGCAAGAAAGCCAAAGCTACCTGGGACGACTTCGCCTACTCGCACCAACTCGAATACATCATCTGGATCAACGAGGCGAAAAAAGAAGAAACCCGCGAGCGACGCCTGTCGCAGATGATCGAGATGCTCGAAGCGGGCAAGAGCCGCAACTGGAAGTACGACCCGCGCGAAAACGCCAAGCACACCAGCAAGAAGAAGGCTGCCAAGAAGCCCGCATCGAAGAAGAAGGCGCCGGCGAAGCAGCCCGCCAAGGCCGGGAGGAACAATGCCAAAGCGGGCGCTTCATCGAAGCGGTCAACCACTAAGAAGCCGCGAGGCAAGCCGTAAGGGCGCTTAGCCGCACGCGCCCCAGTTCGAGAGAATCACATTCAGGTCGTTCACATCGACGATGCCGTCGTTGCCCGCGATGTCGATCGGCGATCCCACGCCCACGGTCGCGCCCCACGACGAGAGAATCGCGTTGAGGTCATCCACGCCGACCTCGCCGTCCTTCACGCCGCCCGGCCCCGTGATGTCCGCGATGCACGCCGGCGCGGGCGCGAACCCCAACTGCACCGTCAGCATGCGCGCGCTCTCGCTCAGCGTCAGGTCGCCCGCCGTGTTCCCGACATTGTTCCGCGACTCAAGGCGATAGTCACCCGCCTCCAGCGTGAAGGGCATCTCGTCCCAGATCCCCTCAATAATCACCGCCCCGTCCGACTCGCGCACCAACCGGATCGACCACTCGTTGAGCGTATTCTCCGGTCCGACAAAGTCCGGCCCCACCACGAAGGTCGGATCGATCGTCATGGGCTCATCGATGTTGAACCGAATCTGCACATCCGAAAACGACTGCGTCAGCACCGGCGCGCCGGATCCCGGCGAGGCGATCGCTTCGGGATAAATGATGATGCTCGACGCCGACCAACCCGTAAACAGAAACGACTGCGCGTACCACTCAAGGCCCGACCCGCCCGAGGCGATCGTCTGGTTCCACGGCGTCCCCGCCGGCGCGTGCGCCACGACGGTCCCCGACAGCCCCTCAACGGTAAGCGTCCCGGTCTGCTCAACCACGGTCATCGCCGCCGACGCCCCCGCGCCCCCCCACGCCAGTGACAATCCCCCGATGATCGATGCGATGGTCTTCGTGCGCACGTCAGGTACCTCCATTGCCGAGTCAGTTCACTCGCCGTCGGCGCCGCACGCCGACGCCCCTACTCGCGTATGTCGCCCACCCCCCCGTCCATTGCATCAGGTACCCGGCCTGATCTCTCGCATCATCCGCGCCACCGCCACATCATCCGCCTCACCCCGCCGATCCAGCCCCGCCAGCACCCTGGCGAACTCATCCTCCGCCTTGTTCTGGCTCATCTTCTGCGCGCATTCAACCCGATCCGCCGTGATCTCGAACCCCACGATCGCCGGCGTCAGTTTGTCCAATGACTCTTGGCTCACCGGCTTGCCGTCCTTCCCCTCGAACCGATCGGTCACCGCCAACACATGCGCCCGCAACTCATCCGCAACCATCAGCCGCGCCCGGCCGTGCACGTGCACCGCCGCAAAGTTCCAGGTCGCCACATCGTCCCGCTCGTACCACGAAGACGAAATGAACGCGTGCGGCCCCGAAAACACGCACAGCACCTCCGGCGCATCGGCCAGATGCTTCCACAACTCGTTCGCCCGCGCCAGGTGCCCCGCCAAGCGCAACGGTTCGCCTTCCGCCGAAACCACCAGCAACGGGATGTGCGACGCGTGCAGCAACCGCTCGCCGCTCGACACCACGATCACGCCGAACGGATAGTCCAGCATCACCCGCCGCGCAAAGGCGTCGTGGTTCTCCGGGCGGTTCGTCGGGCGCGTGTACACCCCCCCACTCTACCCCCCCCCACGCTCCCGAT
>CALFMQ010000092.1 GCA_937879825.1 uncultured Phycisphaerales bacterium | reverse complement strand
TTCGTGCCTTCGGCGGACCTCGGCCCGAAGAAGCAGCCGATGCTCGAGGAGGTTGTGGACTTCGATGTGGTGGCGTGCGAGAGCGAGTGGGAGGCGCTGCTCGCGGAGAATCGCCTTATCAAGGACATCAAGCCGCCGTACAACGAGCGGCAGACGGACGATAAATCGTTCCCGTACCTCGTGATCACGACGCGGGAGGACTTCCCGCGGGTGGCGATCACGCGCGAGCCGACGGCCGAGGCGTTCCGCGGGGCGAGGGTGTTCGGGCCGTTCGTGAGCCCGGTGGCGCTGCGCGAGGCGGTGACGCACCTGCAGCGCGTGTTCAAGTTCCGGACGTGTGAACTGGAGATCAACGACGGCGACCCGAGGTTGCGGTTCTTTCGGCCTTGCTTGCTGCACGCGATCGATCAGTGCACCGCGCCGTGCGGGGCGCGGATCAGCAAGGATGCGTACCGCGCGGATATCGATCGGTTTGTGCGGCTGCTGGGGAGCAAGCGGTCGGCGATGCTGCGCGAGATGCGCGCGGAGATGGAGGAGGCATCGCGGGCGCTGCAGTTCGAGCGGGCGGCGGCGATTCGGGACCAGATTCATGCGATCGAGAAGCTCGACGAACGCGGCTCGCGGAGCGACAACTGGCAGCCGGAGACGGAGCAGGTGATCGTCGATCCGCGCAAGGGGTTGCGGTCGCTCCAGAAGATGCTCGGGCTGGACCGGCCGATCCGGTGCATCGAGGGGATCGACATCGCGCACCTGCAGGGCGGCGAGACGGTCGGGTCGAAGGTGTGCTTCATCGACGGGCGGGCGTTCAAGAACGAGTACCGCAGGTACCGGATTCAGAGCGCGGAGAATGATGATTATGCGTCGATTCGCGAGGTTGTGTCGCGCCGGTACCGCGAGGCGGGCGCGGGGCACGAGCTGTACCCGGATGTGATTCTCATCGATGGCGGGCTCGGGCAGCTGCACGCGGCGCAGGAGTCGTTTGCGCAGCTGGACATCGCGCCGCCGATGGTGATCTCGCTGGCGAAGAAAGAAGAGCTGATCTTCGTGCAGGAGAAGAGCGAGCCGATTCGGCTGGCGCGGACGAACGCGGGGCTGCGGCTGTGCCAGCACATCCGCGACGAGGCGCACCGGTTCGCCCAGCACTACCACCACATCCTGCGGCGGAAGAAGACGCTGGAGGAGTAGGCATCGAGCGAGGATCAGTCGGGACTCTGCTCGCTCGGCGCGGCGGGCGGGTTGAGGACGAAATCCATCGGGTATTGGTTGTTCCGGAGGGCGTCTCGGTTATTCACGAGCTTGCCCGCATCGTCGGTGAAGTCGGCGCCCACGGAATAGAGGATGAACTCGCGCGGGTCGTCTGCTGTGGGTGTGCGCTTGATGTAGCGGTACTTGCCGTCGGGCGCGAAGCCGTCGGACGGGAGTTCGGCGAGGTAGCCCGGTGCGAGCGCTTCGAGCGAGTCCGGGTAGACGCCGTGCTCGGCGCGGTGGATGGTGAGCGCGAGAAGGATGCGGGTGAGGTCGAGTTGGAGCTCGAACGCGTCCTGCTGGTGGATGATGCTCCCGATGGCCGGGAGGACCACGCGGAGGAGGACGTCGCGGCTGCCGAGGGATGTTTCGACATACTGATCGAGGTTCGTCTGATTGCGCCGCGCGTAGGGTGTCATGGCGGCCTGATCGAGGAGCATCTCGTAGAAGTTCAGGACCTTTGCGGTTGTCGTCTTCTTGTCGGGGAAGAACAGCCCCGCGGAGTTGACGAGCGGATGCGTGCCGACCCCGGTGTTCATGCCGGTGCCGAAGTCCATCTTCCGGAACTCGCTCAGGAGGAACATGCCGTTGCCGTCGCCGTCGTCGGTGTGGAGGCGCTGGATGAGATCGAGCATCCAGGTCTGCTCGCCGCCGACTCCGAGCGCGGGGCCCACCTGCGACACTCCGTTGACGATCTCGAGCAGGGAGCGGGCCAGGTCGGGTGTGAGTGCGTTGCTAAGGGCCTCTTCCTGAGCCGCTTGGAGCGCCAGATTGAGCTCGGCGTTGCCCAGCAGGTAGCCGATCAGGAGGGGCTGGTGCGAGGAGATGCGCGCCAGCGAGATCGCGTGCCTGAACGCCCTCAATGCGTCGTCGGGCCGGTTCTCATCGATCGCGATGTGGAACTCCGCGATGCACGCCTGGGTCAGGCGTCGGGAGTCGCCCAGGTTCGGGTAGAGGAGCATAATGAGGAACGTGCCGGGCGGCGCCTCGAAATACGCCGGGCCGGGCTCGATGAATGTGTCCAGCCGGTCGTAGATGTCCGA
>CALFMQ010000091.1 GCA_937879825.1 uncultured Phycisphaerales bacterium | reverse complement strand
GACGCCGAAGCGCGCCGCTTCGTGCAATCGCGCGTCCATGAAAATGTCAACGCACCAACCCGGTGATGCACTCGCACCCTCTTCCCTCGAGGGAGAGGGTGGCTGCGACCATCGGGAGCAGCCGGGTGAGGGGTCCGCACAGTGACACACAAACATTCAACCCGTTGGAAATGGGCACGCCGCATCGTCCTGTGTCTCATCCTCGGCGCAATCGTCAATGTCGCCGTTGCAACAATCACATCGGCGCGAACGCCGCGAGTGTCGTCGTCTCAAGTTACTCGCGTATCTTCCTGGCCGGTTCCGGTTCCGAGCGGATGGCCACCCGCCGGGTTGCGGTCCACCGAGCGCGGTTTCATTGTGGACGATCTTGATTACCTCGGAGCCCAACCGTTGGCCGGAGACTCGCAAACCCGTGGATCCCGGCGTGTCAATTGGCGCATCCTACGTATTCGGAAGGCTGGGTGGCCCTTACGATCCTTGCGCGGCTGGGACTTTTATCACATCGATCAACCCGATACACATACCGTGTGGGTGAACGAGAGCGCATCTGTCCGCCTGGGAGTTGTCCGGCCTTATGCCGCGGTTCCTCTAGTACCCATCCCCCTCGGCTTCACAGTCAACACACTCTTCTACGCAACACTCGTCTTCTTCCCGCTCTTCGGAATCTCCGAAATAAAGCGCCGCCGCCGATCCCGCCAAGGCCTCTGCACAAACTGCGCCTACGACCTCGCCGGCCTCCCCACCTGCCCCGAATGCGGCACAACCTCCCCACATGCCCCACCTGTTGCCTGATGCCCGCTGCCTGATGCCTTCTTCCCGGTCCCCTCCTTCTCCTCTGCACCTCTACGCCGTATCCAACCGACCTACACTCTCACCATGCTCTTCAATGTCATCCTCATGATCTTCGGCTTCGGCCTCGTCATCGCCATCCACGAACTCGGCCACTTCCTCGCCGCCAAGTGGGCCGGCGTCCGCGTCCACGCCTTCGCCATCGGCTTCGGCCAGGCCATCTGCTCATACCGCAAAGGCCTCGGCTTCCGCGCCGGCTCCTCCGAGAAGGAATACAAGCAGCTCGTCCAGCGCGAGACCGTCGGCATCAATCCCGACAACCCGCACAAAGTCAGCCCCACCGAGTACCGACTCAACTGGTTCCCTTTCGGCGGCTATGTAAAAATGCTCGGCCAGGAAGACATCGACCCCGCCGCCACCTCCACCGCGCCAGACTCCTACACACAGAAACCCGTGTGGAAGCGCATGGTCATCATCAGCGCCGGCGTCGTGATGAACATCATCCTCGCCGCCGTCCTCTTCGTCGCAGTCTTCCTCGCGGGAGGTCTCTACAAACCCGCGCCCGTCATCGGCGCCGACATGCCCGGCTCGCCCGCCGACAAAGCCGGCCTCCGGGCGGGCGACATCGTGCGCTCTATCAACAGCCAACCCGCCGAAGTCTTCGAGGACCTCCTCATCGCCTCCGCGATGGGCAAAAAGGGCCAGCCGCTCTCGCTCGCTATCGAGCGCGACGGCCAGCGCCTCACCATCGAGGCCACACCCGCCAAAGACGACATGTTCGGCGGCCTGCAAGGGCTCGGCGTCGCGCCGGGCATCTCCAACCGCCTCCTCGACTGGGACAAGAACAAATCCGACCGCGAACTCCAGCGCGCCCGCATGGACCGCCTCGGCCTCCGCGGCATCGAGCCCAACATGCGCGCCGTCGAGATCAACAACACACCCATCGCCGATCACGACTTCGCGCTGCGATCAACCGTCGGCCTCTTCGAGCCCATCGAACGCGCCGCAGAACAATCCGGCGGCAACGCCCTCGCACTCGCCTTCGAGAACGAAGACGGCGACACCGCGATGGCCATGGTCCTCCCCGACCCCGACCTCCAGTCCGCGACCACAACGCTCCAGGGCGAGCCGTCGCCATTCAGCCACCTGCTCGGCCTCACACCCGTCATGCGCGTCCGCGAAACACAGCAACGCGGCTACGACCAGGGCCTCCGCCAGGGCGATGTCTTCGCCCTCATCGGCGATGCGGCGTTCCCCTCGCTCATCGAAGGCATCGAGCAGATTCGCGCCCACAAGGGCCGCGACATCAACCTCGCCGTCCTGCGCAGCGGCACACTCGTCCAGCTCACCGCCAGCGTCTCCACCGAGAACGGCGGCACCATCGGCTTCGGGCCCGGCATCGCGCTCGAAGCGCCCATCCTCGCCCAAACACCCAATCTCGTCAGCGCCAAAGACGCCGACGAATCGCCCGCGCCCCTCGCGTCCTCGCGCCTCACGCCGAGCGTCATGCCGGGGCTCGTCATCACCGCGATCAACAACGCTCCCGTCTCCGACTGGCGCTCCATGCGCGAAGCGCTCAAGGCCGCCACGAGCGAAGCATCCGCCGGCGGCACCGGCGCAACCGTCACGCTCACCACAGCGCTGATGATCTTCAACAACCCGATCACGCTGGCCGAGACCAACGATCAGCAGTGGGAACTCACCGCCGACAATGTCCGCGACCTCCACGCCCTCGGCTGGAACGCGGGCGAACTCGAGACACTCTTCCAGCCGGCGCAGATCGAGATGAAGGCCGCCAACCCCTTCCACGCGCTGGCCATGGGCGTCCGCTCAACCAAGCGCGTCCTCGCCATGACCTACATCACCTTCCTCCGCCTCTTCGAGGGCACCGTCAAAGTCTCGCACCTCAAGGGCCCCGTGGGAATCACGCAGATCGGCTCGCAGATGGCCAATCAGGGCTTCGTCTACCTCCTCTACTTCCTCGCCCTCGTCAGCGCCAACCTCGCCGTCGTCAACTTCCTGCCCATCCCCATCGCCGACGGCGGCCACTTCGTCATGCTCGCCTACGAGGGCATCACCAAAAAGCCCGTCCCCATCGCCGTCCAGAACGCGCTCACCATGCTCGGACTCATCCTCATCGGCGCCGTCTTCCTCATCGTCACGATGAACGACATCCGCGGCCTCTTCTGAGAAAACCATCTCAGCACAAGAGACCACAGTGAACACAAGAGTGCAGTTCCTCTAAGCAGGATGAGTGCGCCCGCCAACCGCCCGGCCCGCCATTCTCCACTAACCTGTCCTTCTTGTTCTGGCTTTCTCTGTGCTCTCTGTGTGCTCTTGTGGTGAACTCCTTGCTCGGCTTCGCAATCCTCCTCATCCTCGGCCTCGCACTCGCGGTCATCATGTCCGCGCTCGCCGTCGTGCGCCGGCTCCGCAACCCGCCCCGCAAGACTTACTCCTGGGCCGTCGCGCGCAACAAACCCGGCGACCCCGGCGAACTCCCAAACCCCCGCGCCTTCGATGCCTACACGCTCAATCTCGAAAGCGCGCCAGCAACAACACCCGTCTGGAACATCGCCGGCGACGATCCGCACGCCCCCGTCGTCATCTACACACCCGGCTGGGGCGACTCGCGCCTCGGTGTCCTCCCGCGCCTCACAGGACTCGCGCCGCACGCCTCACGCATCATCGCGTGGGACCCGCCCGGACACGGCGAAGCACAATCAAAGTGCTTCCTCGGCACGCGCGAAGACCGCATCCTCCGCCAACTCATCGACCACGCGCACACCACGCACCCCGACCGCCCCGTCATCCTCTACGGCGCCTCCCTCGGCGGCGGCGTCTCCATCGTCTGCGCAGCCAATCAAGATTGCCCGCCGTGCGTCGCGGGCGTCATCTCCGAAGCCGCCTACCGATTTCCCTGGGTCCCAGCGCGCAATGTCATCCGCATGAGCAACCTCCCTTGGGCCATCAACGGCCCCCTCGCGTTCGCTTACCTCGGCTTCCGACTCCACGCCGGCTACAAGTTCTCCCGCGCGCACGAGAGCGGGGGAGTAGGGGGGTTCGATCGTGTGAAACACGCCGCGCACCTCCGCGTCCCGCTCCTGCTCATCCACGGCGATCACGACGAGGTCTGCCCCATCGAAGACTCCCGCGCCATGCACGACGCCGCGCACGCCTCAGGCGCGGCGGCACAACTTGTAGTAGTCAACGGCGGCTCGCATAACGACCTGTGGACCAACGAACACTCGCTCCACACCGTCGCCCACGCCGTCTCCGACTTCATCGCGAGAACAAGCGCGCAGTAGACCGATCGCGTCCTCCCCCGATCCCCATCGGGGGAGGTGCCGAGCGACCGAAGGGAGCTTGGCGGTGGGGGTCTCCGCAAATCCACCGCACTCCCTCCCCTACAATCCACCCATGAAGACGATCACCGTCGACCGCGTCATGGCCGATCAGCGCGCCGCCTCCTTCACCAAGCGCTCCATCAAAACCAGCGCCAAGGACGCTGGCCTGCGCCTCGCCGTCGCCATGACCGACCTCACAACCCTCGAGGGCAAGGACTCCGCCGAGAAGGTCCGCTCGCTCTGCGCCAAGGCGATCCATCCCGAACCCAAAGACCCAACAATCCCCGCCGTCGCCGCCATCTGCGTCTACCCGCAGCTCGTCCAGACCGCCAAACGCGCACTCGCCGGCAGCAAAGTCCATGTCGCCTCCGTCGCAACCGGATTCCCCAGCGGCCAGTACCCGCTCAAAGTCCGCCTCGACGACACCAAGCGCGCCGTCGAAGCCGGCGCCGACGAGATCGACATGGTCATCTCGCGCGGCCTCTTCCTCTCCGGACAACGCGGCAAGGTCTTCGACGAAATCGCAGCAACGAAGGAAGCATGCGGTAGTGCCCATTTGAAGGTCATCCTCGAAACCGGCGAACTCGAAACCTACGACCTCGTCCGCGCCGCCTCCGACCTCGCCATCGCCGCCGGGCTGACCGAGTACGACTTCATCAAAACCTCCACCGGCAAGGTCCAGCCCGCAGCCACGATGGGCGTCACCCTTGTCATGCTCGAAGCCGTCCGCGACCACTACCTCCGCACCGGCGTCAAAATCGGCGTCAAACCCGCCGGCGGAATCCGCACCGCCAAGCAGGCGCTGCACTACCTCGTCATGGTCAAGGAAACCCTGGGCGACGACTGGCTCACACCCGAACTCTTCCGCTTCGGCGCCTCCTCACTCCTCAACGATGTCCTAATGCAACTCGGCAAACTCCGCGCCGGCGGCAAGCAATACCTCGCCTCATACGATGTCACCGAGGCGTAAGGAAGAACCATGACCGACCACGAAAACATCGAGCCCAAGGCCACCATCGGCGACCTGTCACATGAGACAGTCGATGAGCCGATCGCGGAAACCACGCGCCGCGAGCGCTCAGTGCGTAAACACGAACTCAACTTCGGCGACGCCTGGGACTACGCACCCGCGCCCGAGTCCGTCAAGGTAAACATCGACGCCTCCTACGGCCATTTCATCAACGGCGAGTTCACGAAAGTAGGGGGGGGCGGGGGCGGCAAGTCCTTCGCCACCATCAACCCCGCCAACGAACAGAAACTCGCCGAGGTCGCGCTGGGCACCGCCAAGGATGTCGACCGCGCCGTCGCCGCAGCGTCCGCAGCACTACCCAAGTGGCGCAAACTCCCCGCCAAGGAACGCGGCAAGTTCCTCTTCCGCCTCGCACGCCGAATCCAGGAACGCGCCCGCGAACTCGCCGTCCTCGAAACGCTCGACGGCGGCAAGCCCATCAAAGAGTCCCGCGATGTCGACATCCCGCTCGTCGCCCAGCACTTCTTCTACAACGCCGGCTGGGCAGACAAACTCCAGTACGCATTCCCGGGCTTAGGAGCGGGGGGGGCCGAACCCGTTGGCGTCTGCGCACAGATCATCCCTTGGAATTTCCCGCTCCTCATGGCCGCGTGGAAGATCGCTCCCGCCCTCGCGTGCGGCAACACCGTCGTCCTCAAACCCGCCGAAACAACTCCCCTCACCGCGCTCCGCCTCGCCGAGATCTGCGCCGAGATCGACCTCCCACCCGGCGTCGTCAACATCGTCACGGGCGACGGCTCCACCGGCGCAGCCCTCGCCGCACACTCCGGCATCCACAAACTCGCCTTCACCGGCTCCACCGAGGTCGGCAAGAAACTCGCGAAGTTGGCTGCGGAGAGGGGCGACGGCCTCCGCCTCACCCTCGAACTCGGCGGCAAATCGCCCAACATCATCTTCGAAGACGCCTCCATCGACCAGGCCATCGAGGGCATCATCCAGGGCATCTATTTCAATCAGGGCCATGTCTGCTGCGCCGGCTCGCGCCTCTTCGTGCAGGAAGGCATCGCATCGGATGTTGTTGAGCGACTCCGCATCCGCATGCAGTCACTCCGCGTCGGCGACCCGATGGACAAGAACACCGATGTCGGCGCCATCAACTCCAAGGGACAACTCCAGAAGATCGAGGACTACCTCCGCATCGGCGAGGAAGAAGGCGCCGAACTCTTCCGCGCCAACGGGCGCGCGCTCCCCGACAAGGGCTACTTCTGTGCGCCCTCCTTCTTCACCGGCGTGCAGCAGTCCCACCGCATCGCCCAGGAAGAAATCTTCGGCCCCGTCCTCGCCGTCCAAACCTTTCGCACACCCGAAGAAGCCCTCTCCCGCGCCAACAACACGCCCTACGGCCTCGCCGCCGGCGTCTGGACCGACAAGGGCTCCAAGGTTTTCGAGATCGCCACGAAACTCAAAGCCGGTGTCATCTGGTGCAACACCTACAACCAGTTCGACGCCGCCTCGCCCTTCGGCGGCTTCAAGGAGTCCGGCTTCGGCCGCGAGGGCGGCATGCAGGGCCTCCGCGCCTATGTCCGTCTGTAAATCATTCACCACAAGAGCACACAGAGATCACAGAGAGGAATCAGTGACTCAGATCAAGACAGTGCAGGGTGGTGTGGCAGCGGACCTGACGCACGCCATCATCGGGTGCGCGATCGAAGTGCACAGAGAGTTGGGGCCGGGCTTACTCGAGTCCGCCTATGAGGCATGCCTCTGTCATGAACTCGGTGCCGCCGGCATCGCCTACCAACAGCAGGCACCGCTGCCCGTCGAATACAAAGGAATCCGAATCGATTGCGGGTACAGGATCGATCTCTTGATCGAACATCAGATTGTCGTCGAGATCAAATCAATCGAGACTATGAATCGAGTCCATGAGGCCCAGCTACTCACCTACATGCGGCTGGCGAACAAGCGCGTCGGGCTCCTTATCAACTTCAACTCAAAGATCCTCAAGGATGGCATCGTCCGCCGAGTTCTATGACTCAATGCATCTTCTCTGTGCTCTCTGTGTGCTCTTGTGGTTAAATCTCTTCTGGACTGAATCATGACCGAACGAATCCAAGTCACCAAAACCCACAAACTCTTCATCGCCGGCGC
>CALFMQ010000090.1 GCA_937879825.1 uncultured Phycisphaerales bacterium | reverse complement strand
GGTCTGCTCGATCTGAGCATATTCGTCGATCGTGCCCTTGCTGCACTCCTGGAACATGTGATTGAGGCCCGGAAGCTCGCGGATGGTGACATCCGAGTTCCCCGCGGCTTCGAGCGCTGCGCGAATCTCCGGAAGGTTCTGCGAGGGCACGACCTGAACATCCTTAGAACCGTTGATGGCCAGCACCGGACATGTCACCCGGCGGAGGGCGACACGGGGATCGTGATCGACGAATGAGAGGAACCACGGGCTCGTCACCATCTCGGTCTGCGCCTGCGTCATCTCGTCCAGCGCTTCTTCTTCGAGATTGGGCATCTGGCGCTTGAGCGCACCGCGGACATGCTCGGTCAGTTCGTCGCGCCGTTCGGCGTCGTGGATGAGTTCGAGCGTCTTCTTCTGGTCGGCGAGCTGGCGGGCGATCTCGGCGGGCTGTACGCCCGACGCTTCGAGGATCGCGCGAACCTGCACCTTCAGAACATCGCCGCCCGGCACGCCGGTGCCGGCCATGAGCACGATGAAGGCGACATCGGGAGATCTCGATGCGACGAGGGGCGCGATGATGCCGCCCTCGGAGTGACCGATCAGGCCGATGTGATCGATGTCGATCGAGGGCATCTCCTTGAGCAGCGCAATCGCGCCCAGCACATCACCCGCGAACGTGTCCGCCGTGGCGCGGGAGATGTCTCCCTCGGAACCGCCCACGCCGCGGTCGTCATAGCGCAGCGATGCGATGCCGTGGCGGGCGAGGTCGTCGGAGAGCACGAGGAAGGGCTTGTGATCGAAGATGGTCTCGTCGCGGTCCTGTGGGCCCGAGCCGGTGATGAAGACGACCGCGGGGTGCGGGCCGTCTCCCTCGGGGATGCAGATCGTGCCGACGAGTCCGGCGTCGTCGGCCTGACTCCGGAACTCCACCTCGGAAGTCTCGTAGGGGTACGGCGGCTTGGGCGTCTGGGGTCGGTTGACTGACGTGTCCACTTCCTCGCCAGCGGGGAGTTTCGAGAGTTTGACGGGGAACTCCATGCCGTTCTGTTTCAGCAGACCTTCGGCGGCGCTCGCATCGGTGTTGAGCGAAAGGTCCCAGACTGCGCCGACGAGTTTCCATTCGAATACCAGATTGCCCGCGTCGAGCGACACGGAGTCGAGCGCGGTATCCGAGACCATCTGCGCGGGAATGGAGATCGTGGCCGCGAGGTCGCCCGTGTCCCGGCGCGAGACCTTGAAAATCATGCGCAGTTGCTGGCCGAAGACATCGACGTGCCCGTCCCACGTGCCGACCACATCGGCGGCCGGTGCGACGGCGGCATCTTCGGGCGCTCCGGCGCGGACCGGCGCGGCGGGCGCGATGAGAATCGCGGAGAGGAACAAGAGTGCGGCGGTGCGGGTCGGGCGCATGGGGTGCTCCGGGGAAGATAGGTGGTTCCGGTAAGGGTATTCCGATTCCGGCAGGGCGCGTTGCAT
Source organism: uncultured Phycisphaerales bacterium (assembly GCA_937879825.1). Lineage (GTDB taxonomy): Bacteria > Planctomycetota > Phycisphaerae > Phycisphaerales > UBA1924 > JACKHC01. The sequence continues at coordinate 5,016 of CALFMQ010000090.1, read as the reverse complement.
GGGCCGCCGGGGGGCCATTCGGGGGGGATTCCGCTGGCGGCGGGGGCAGGGCCGGGGAATACTGCGACGGTGTCGGTGACGCGAGCGACCCTGGTTCCGAGTTTGGTGCTGACCCTGGCGTGCGCCGGGGCGTGGGGCGATGCGTGCGCGCTACGGGCGCAGGAAGCGGCGCCCCCCGATGCCGCAACAGGAACGCTCGGTTCATCTGTCGCGGGCGCGGGCGGCCTGGTGGTGACGGGTGCGCCCTATTCGAACGCGAGCGGGTTCGAGTCGGGTGCCGCGTTCGTGTTCCGCGTGGTCGACCATGAACTCGTCCTGGATGAAGCGCTGACAGCGCCCGGCGTCGGGAGCGGGGATCGCTTCGGCTTCGCTGTGGCGACGGATGGCGTGTCGATCGCCGTGGGCTCACCGGACGACTCGGGCTTGGCGTTCGGTTCCGGAAGCGTGCGCGTCTTTCGCGAGGCGGGCGGCAACTGGTCGAGTGACGGCGTGGTCCTCGCCCCGGACGGTGGCGCGGAGGATCGGTTCGGCGCTTCGGTGGCGATCATCGGGGACACATTGATCGTCGGCGCCCCGTCGCGTGGCGGGGATGATGCGGGCGCGGTCTATGTCTTTGCGTGGGATGGTGCATCGTGGACGCACACGCAAACGATCGTCGCGGGCGACTCGGACTCGGGGGACCACTTCGGGACATCGCTCTCGATCGACGGGAATCGGCTGCTGATCGGTGCCTTCGCGGACGATGAGGGCGGCGAGGACGCGGGGGCCGGGTACATCTACGAACGCGTCGCGGGCGTGTGGGTATTCGGCGCGAAACTGATCGCCGCGAGCGGCGCAGCGGCGGACCTCATGGGTTGGTCGTCGGCGCTCTCGGGAGACATCGCGGTGCTCGGGGCCCCCGGGCGCGACGCCGGCGGCTCGCAGGCGGGCGCCGCGGTGGTGTTCGACTTTCAGGGCGGCCTATGGGCCGAACAGGGGACGCTCGTGGGCTCCGGCTCCAGCGCATTCGATAGGCGCGGATCGAGCGTTGCGGCCGAAGACGGTCTCGTGATCCTCGGTGCGCCGCGGGACGACGCCGACGGCGCGAACTCGGGGAGCGCCTCCGTCTTTGCACGCTCCAGCGGTGTGTGGCGCGAGGTCGCGTTTGTGCGGCCCTCATCGGGCAACGCCGGCGCGGAGCTCGGTGCCGGCGTGGCGCTCGCCGATGGGATCGGCGTATTCGGTGCGCCCAAGGCGGCCGGCGGCAATGGGCGTCTGTTCGTGCTTCCGGCGATCGATGATTGCGATTCCTCGGACGTGCTCGATGCCTGCGAAGTGGCCTCCGGTGCGCTCGCGGACGAGAACGGCGACCTCGTGCCCGATGCATGCGATCCGCCGCCGTGCCCGGGGGACGCCACCGGCAACGGCGTCGTGGATGTGCGGGACTTGAATCTGGTGCTGGCGTTCTGGGGGCAGCAGCCCTATGAGCCATTCCTGAGCGCGGACATCACCGGCGATGGGTTCGTCGATGTGGATGATCTCAATGTCGTGCTCACGAGTTGGGGATGTCGGCGCTGACGCTCAACTCCCGAACCGGTTCGGCAGGAAGCTGGCGAACGTGCGCACAGAGTCCCGAGAGATCGCCGCCAGCGCGCTGAGTTCCCGGCGGAGGGGGTCGAGCATGCTGTCGGTGGCGTCATCGATGGCGACCACGACGGCGGGGTCGATCTCGGACCGGTGGTGCGTGTTGCCGGCCAGCGGCGGAGCCGGCACCGCCGCATCTCGAGCATTGAACGAGACCGCCGTCAGCACGGTGATGGCGGCGATCGCGAGCATGCCCACAACCGCGACGGGCCCGACGGGTGATCGACGCGGCGGCGTATCGAGGCGCGCGATCAGCCGGTCGGCGAGCGCACTGTCCGTGCCCGCGAGTTCGCGCGAGGCGTCGCTGTGAAGGAGGACATCGAGATGGTCGTGTTCATGGGTCATGGATGCGTCTCGGAAATAGCGTACAGATTGCGGCGGACGGCCTCGTCGGCGAGTTTCTTGCGCGCCCTCGAAACCATCATGCGGACGGCGCGTTCGTCCTTCTCGAGGACGCGCCCTGTCTGGCGCGCCGTCAGCCCCTCGGCGATGGTCAGCCAAAGGGCCGCGGCCTGCTCGGATGTGAGGACCGCTCGGGCTAGTTCCCAGAGGGGCGGCGTTTCGGGCGTGGCGGACTCTGTTGTGGCGGGCTTGGCGTGGTTGAGGAGGAAGGCGCGCCGGACCATCGCACGGCGCGAAGCGGAGATGGATGCGCGATAGGCGATGGTGAGCACCCACGCGCGGAAGTCCTGCACGCGCTCGCCCGATCGGATCGCCTGCCACGCCTTGCAGAAGACCTCCTGGGCGACATCTTCGGCGTCCACACCACGCGCGGCACGACGACGAACGAGCGCGATGACGCTCGGCGTGTGCTGTCGGACGAGCCGCGCGAACTGATCGCGGAGCGCCTGCTCGCCGGCGCGCACACCGACGCCCGCCTTGTGAGCGCGGGCGTCGGCTGTCGCCTGTTGTCGGAGCGGTGCGGCTTCGACGGGTTGTGCTGCGAGGCGTGTCATGGGCTGGTCAATCGGACTCAGACTCCAGGAACTTCACGATGGTGCCCGCGTCCATGGAGAGGTCGAGGCGGACATCGGACGCGTCGGTCTTGATGGACAAACCCTTGACGATATCGAGCATGGCACGGGTCTCTTCGTCGAGTTCATCGGACTGCATCGCGCCGAGTCGGGCCAGAGCCAGCAGGCCGTTGGCGACCTGCGCCATGTTGGTCGCAACCTCGTTCGACCCGGTCTGGAGGACGCCGGACATGAACAGGTTCCCCGCGCGCTGGCCGATGTTGATCTCAACGGATTCCGCATCGCGGAGCATCTGCGAGTTGACAGCGTCTTCGAGGAAAGGCGATCCCTTGGACGCGTGGATGTAGATGAACGAGTCCGGGGCGGGCGCGATCCAATCCGGTGCCCGCAACTTGCCTTTGGATGCGACGGTCGCGGCGAGTTCATCGAGTGAGTCCGCGAAGAACATGATGCGCGAGCCGTCCGCTTCCGGCTGAACAGCGATAAACTTGGGCGCGCCCGACTCGTCATCAGCGTCGAGTTGGCCGACGGTGACGCCGTTGAGGTGGGAGATCTCGACGCCCTCAACCTTCTGGAGCTCCTTGACCGCCGCATCGATCGCGGCGGTGGTATGAACAAGGAGGTTCTCGGGTCGGTCGTCGTCGTCGCTGCCGAAGAGCGTGATCGAGAGAATGTCGGTGAGGGGATCGAAGTGGTAGCGCTCTCGCAGGTCTCGGAGTGACTGCGGCATCAACGCTTCCAAGCCCGCCGCGCCGCGATTCGCTCCCTCGTCGCCGCCGGCATCGCCGATGTGGCGTTCGATCACGACCTTCCGTTCCTTCTCGCGACGCCGTTCATTGCCGATCTTGAGATTGAGCTCAACACCTTCCCCGGCGTTCGCTTCCATCTCGGCGTCGGACTCCTCGATCTCGCGGGCGAGCCAACGTCCGATCTCTGTCGTGAGCAGCCGCTCGACATCCACATGGACGAGCCACGTGGTGCTGTCGTTGATCCAGCCCCGATCGAGCGGCGCGACGGCGGCCGACGCGGACGCGGGGGCGGTCAGAGCGAGCGGCGCGCCGAGTGCTGCGGCCGAGAGGAGCATGGCGGTGAGACGGAGTCGGGGTCGTGGCATGGGGTGTTCTCCTGGATGGCTGCCCGGATGGCTCAAAGTCACTACCAACACTGACGCGGGGCCCGGGCCGGGCGCAACAAGAACCTCCGGGGCGACGCCATGTTGTTGGGGAGTCGCGCGATACACTTGCCGCCTCAGTTCATTGACCCTCACAAGCACCGCACGGAGCCGAGCCGCCATGGGATCGATCAGCAAGTTCATGCAGGAGCACTACCGGCACTTCAACTCAGCGGCGCTCGTTGATGCCGCCGAGGGGTACCGGAAGCATCTGGACAGCGGCGGATCGATGCTGGTGACGCTCGCGGGGGCGATGAGCACCGCGGAACTGGGTAGGTCGCTCGCGGAGATGATCCGCCAGGGCAAGGTGCACGCGATCTCCTGCACTGGAGCCAATCTGGAAGAGGACCTTTTCAATCTGGTGGCGCACGAGCATTACCTGCGCATCCCGAACTACCGAGACCTGACCCCGCAGCAGGAGTGGGAACTCGCGGAAAAGGGAATGAACCGGGTCACGGACACCTGCATCCCCGAGGAGGAGGCGATTCGGCGCCTCGAGGCGGCGATGATGGGCGTCTGGACAAACGCGGACAAGAAGGGTGAGCGGTACCTGCCGCACGAGTACATGTACCAGGTGATCCGCTCGGGCGTGCTCAAGGACAAGTTCCAGGCGGACCCGAAAAACTCGTGGCTGATCGCGGCGGCGGAGAAGAACCTCCCGATGATCGTGCCGGGTTGGGAGGACTCGACCCTCGGGAATATCTTCGCGGCGCGCATCATCGACGGCTCGATCTCCGGCGCACACGTGATGAAGTCGGGCATCGAGTACATGATCGAGACCTCGAAGTGGTACCGCGAGGTCGCGCCGAAGTCTCCGATCGGATTCTTCCAGATCGGCGGCGGGATCGCGGGCGACTTCCCGATCTGCGTGGTGCCGATGATTCTGCAGGACCTGGAGGAGAAGGTGCCGTACTGGGGCTACTTCTGCCAGATCTCCGACTCGACGACGAGCTACGGCTCGTACTCGGGCGCCGTTCCCAATGAGAAGATCTCGTGGGGGAAGCTGGACGCGGACACGCCCAAGTTCGTGATCGAGTCCGACGCGACGATCGTGGCGCCGCTGATCTTCGCGTACCTGCTGGGTTGGTGAGCAGAGTCGGGGGAACGAAAACGCCCGGATCCCCCCGCGGGAGGCTCCGGGCGTGTGTCTTGGGACATCAGGGTCCATCCGGATCATCGGTAGACCGGGCACCGGGCGATTACCTCGTCTCGGGCTGGGGCGATGAATCCCCCTGTTCCGGCGGCGTC
>CALFMQ010000089.1 GCA_937879825.1 uncultured Phycisphaerales bacterium | reverse complement strand
GAGTTCCACGAGGGGGTGACGCTGGTCATCGCCAATGAAGAGCAAGCGCGGACGATCTACGGCGGCGCGGATGCGGTCTATTCGGGCATCGACGGGCTCGCGGCGGACGACAAGCCAAGCGCGGGCGCATCGGGTCTTCGCATCAATCCCGACGCGACCACCGAGCGGATCAAGAGCGCGGAGGTCCCGGCGCCGAAGCCACCGAAGATTCAATCCATCGCGGTTGCGTCGTGCGATGAATACACCTCGGGCACGAGCGCCCGCTACGCCTCGATCCCTGCGCCGGACACGCTCAATGCGCTGGGCGCGACCTCGGGGTACGGCTGGATGCGCATGATCTGGTCGTCGAACTCTGCGGCCAAGTCCGACATGACGCTTTTCCAGTGCGCCGATCGGGCGCTCGTGTTCGGCGAGTCCAAGCTTGTTTCGGTGGTCGGCGACACGCCGGGCGGCGAGGGTCACACCTTCGCTGTTCCCGGCTCCAAGGGCACGCGGACGCTTTGCTTCCTTCTGGACAACATGGGACGTCCGTCGGGAGGGACATCGCTGATCGCGCACAAGGGGCTCTTTGGTTCGCCGTCGCAAACGAAGAAGTTGCGTGTGCCGGCGCCGCATCTGGAGTCGGCGGATATCTTTGATCCGCTGGTGTTGTTCTCGCCGCTGATGGGCGTCGAGGCGGGCGAGGTGACGCACCCGAAGCGTGTGACTTTCAAGGTGACGCACCGGCGCACGACGCCGCTGGCGATTCAGATCGATGGATTCGGCGACCGTGCCGTGATCTTTGCCAACGGCGCAGCGATCGGGTGGCACGAGCGCACGGGCAACGGGCGGATCATTCTTCCGCCGGACATTCTTTCACGCGGCATCAACATCATTCAGTTTGCTGTGTTCGAGGATCCGGACACGGCGCTCGGCGAACTGAAGAAGTCGGTGACGTTCTTTGATCTGGATGTGAAGCCCTACGAGAAGGCGTCATGGGCGTTTGCGCGATGGGAGAAGCCCATTGCGAGCGCGTTCAAGCAACTGGCCAAGGCGGATACCACGGCGCCCAAGCTTGCCAAGTTCAAAGGCACGCCGGCGTGGTGGCGCGTGTCGTTCTCGTCGGCCGACAACACGCGCGCGCTGTACCTCGACGCCAAGGGGCTCAGCAAGGGGCGCTTGTATCTCAACGGCCACGACATCGGGCGTTACTTCGTCGCGACCCATACCGGCAAGTCGGTGCCGCCGCAGTCGCGGTACTACCTGCCCGAGTGCTGGCTCAACGCCGATGAGCCGAATGAGTTGGTTCTCTTCGACGAGCATGGGTGTGCGCCGAATAAAATTGCCTTCACGCACTCTCTGTAGGCGGGGCGAAGGGCACGCGATTGAAGAGGTCGGGGGTATCGCGGCGGACCGCGCGGGCGAGCATGCTGTCGAACTCGTCGCGCGGGGCGGATTGTGCGCCGAATCGTGCGACATGGGGCGTGATGACCTGCGTGTCGCAGAAGTGGAAGCCGCAGCGGGCGAGGTGTTGGATGAGCGCCACGAGGCAGACGGAGGATGCGCCTGAGCCGTCGAGGGGGTGGCGGGAACCGTCATTGAGTCGCGGTTGTGGCGTGTGGAACATGGACTCTGCGAAGAAGGCGCGGTTGAGGGAGATGCCGTAGATGCCGCCGACGAGGACGAGGGCGTTGGTTTCGGGATCGGTGCGCCAGGCCTCGATGGCGTGGGCCATGTTGTGGTTGTGGAGGATCGAGTAGGCGGCGATGAGGTCTTCGTTGATCCAAGTGGAGTCGGACTGATTGGAGGGCGACTCGCGGCGGGGGCCGGCGCAGTGGCGCATGACGGATTCGAAGGCGGTGTCGGCGGTGATGATGAAGCGGCCCGAACGGATATCGCGCTGGATGGTGGCGGGGATGCGGAAGCCATCGGCGGGGGTGAGGGGGAGGAAGCCGCCTGGATCGGCGGCGTAGAAGTTGATTTCGTCGGTGTGTGGGTCGGCCATCGGGAAGAAGCCGGCGGCGTAGAGCTCGCGCATCTGCCTGACGAAGAAGGCGGGGTCGGCGCGCGCGATGTCGGCCAGGCGGATGGGCGCGGGGGCGTGCATCAGTGTGTGGGGGGGTTGGACTCGACGCCTTCGAGGATGAGGTGGAGGATGACCTGATGGGCTTCCTGGATGTGTTCGGTCTCGTCGGCGCGGACGATGAGGGGGTGGTCGCAGAGCGTGGCGCACGGGCCGCCGGTCTTGCCGAGGAGCCCGATGGTTGTGACGTTCATGGCGCGGGCGCGTTCGAGGGCGATGCGGATGTTGGCGGAGTTGCCGGAGGTTGAGAAGGCGACGAAGCAGTCGGCGCGTCTGGCGAGCCCTTCGAGTTGGCGCGCGAAGACCTGGTCGTAGCCGAAGTCGTTGGCGATGCAGGTGAGGGCCGTGGGGTCGGCGTTGAGGCAGATGGCGCGGAGTGGCCTGCGGGGGTTTTTGTATTTGCCGATGAGTTCTTCGGCGAGGTGGAGGGCTTCTGCGGCGGAGCCCCCGTTGCCGGCGGTGTAGAGCGTGCCGCCTTCGGCGAGGCACGAGCGGATGGCTTCGATCGCGCGATGGATGTCGGCGGAATGCTCGGCAAGCCCCGCGATGGCGGCGGCGGATCGGGCGATTTTGGATTTGATGAAGGGCTGGTCGAAGGGCATTTGCGGAGTTTC
>CALFMQ010000088.1 GCA_937879825.1 uncultured Phycisphaerales bacterium | reverse complement strand
AACTCGCTGGGGTGCCCCGTCACGCTCAATGACCTTCAGGAGGGCGGATATCGCGTCCAGATGCTCCTCGATGTGCAGCGCAATGCCTCGGACTGGCGTGAGGAGTCCGGGCACCTCATGTCGGGTGTGCACCGCGTCTACTTCAACGGCCCCGACGGCATCAAGGACAACCCCGCGGTGCCCGACTTAGAGTTCCCGATCGATTTCCGGCTCGGACGCGTGTGGCAACCCTCCCCCGAGTCCACCGTCGGGCTCTTCGAATACATGCACATCAAGAGCGAGCTGCTCTCGGAGTTCTGGGGGCACGACTTCGAGCTGAGCGTGGCCGTGATTCCGCCTATCGGCCTGGATAAGGACAAGAAGTACCCCGCGATCTACCAGGTCCCGGGGTTCGGCGGCACGCACAAGGACGGCTACCGGTTCGCGCGCATGCGCTCGCAGAACCCGGGATTCAATATCGTTCTGAATCGTTCGGCCTACCGCATCGTGATCAACCCCGAAGGGCCCAACGGGCACAATCTGTGCGCCGACTCCGAGAACAACGGGCCCGTCGCGCGCGCGATCATCGAGGAACTCATCCCGGCGCTCGAGGCCAAGTATCCGCTGATCGCCAAGCCGGAAGCGCGCGTTCTGGAGGGCCACTCCTCCGGCGCGTGGTCTTCGATCTGGCTCGCCATGAACTACCCGGACACCTTCGGCGGTGCGTGGGCCTCCGCGCCCGACCCGGTCGATTTCCGCGCGTTCCAGATCGGGAACATCTACGAAGACGACAACCTCTATATCCGTGATGACGAGGTCGTGCCGGCCTTCCGCAGGAACGGCGAGCCCATCTACTCCGTGGCGCTCGAGAACGGCTACGAGGAAGTCATGGGCCCGGACAACTCCAGCGGCCAGCAATGGGACTCATGGCAGGGCGTCTTCGGCCCCAAGGGCGAGAACGGCCATCCCGCGGCGCTTTACAACGCCGGGACGGGTGTCATCGATCACGGCATCGCCGATCAGTACCGCAAGTACGACATCGCCTACCAGCTCCGCGAGGCGCCCGAGAAGTTCGGCCCGATCTTCAAGAACAACATCCGCGTCCGCGTCGGCGACATGGACTCCTACTACCTGAACAACGCCGTGGAACTCCTCAAGGCATCTCTTGAGGACGCCGGCTATCTGGGCGCGGCGCAGGAGTGGGGCGGGTATGTCGAGATCGAGCCCCGTCTCGATCACTCCACCATCAACGACTTCGACTGGCATGCGCGCATGGGCGAAGAGATGGTGGCGCACTTCAAGAAGTTCGAGGTCATGCCCAAGAGGGCCGACGGCGATGGCGCCGAACCGGATGCCGGCGAGACCAACCCCGAGTGAGCCGCGTCGCGATCGAGGCATTCGAGCAGACCTTCGCGGGCCAGAAGTCGCTCGCCGAGCGCGCTATTGCGCAGTTGCCCGACGCGCGGCTGCATGAGCCCGCTGCGCCGGGGATGAACCCGATCGCGGTGATCATGCGGCACATGGCCGGCAACATGCGCTCCCGCTGGACCGACTTCCTCACGACCGACGGCGAGAAGCCGACCCGCGACCGCGATGCGGAGTTCGTAGACGATCGACCCGGACGCGAAACCCTGATGCGGCGATGGGAGGACGGGTGGGGCTGCGTGTTCGGTGCCCTCTCATCGCTCACCGATGCCGATCTGGCGCGGATTATTACGATTCGGGGCCAGCCGCACACGGTTGCGCGCGCGATCGCGCGCCAGATCGATCACTACGGCTACCACACCGGCCAGATCGTCACCTTCGCCCGCATTCTGGCGGGCGATCAATGGCGGCACCTCTCGGTCCCGCCGGGCGGGACCGAGGCGTTCAACAAATCGCTCGGGTATAGGCCGACCTGAGTCCGAGGTAACCTCTGCTTCGCGCCGCCCGTAGTACCTTCCGGAGGACTACATTCGGAGGTTCGCCATGCGACGACTCCTGCTCCCGCTCTTCATACTCGCAGCCATCGGCGGGATCGCCACGCAAACCCGCGCGTGCCTGTGGGACCGCGACACGCTCGCCGCTGAGGCACGTGGCCTGCCCGGCGTCATCGACATCATCGTCGGGCGTTTTGATCGATGGCCCGACGAGGTATACGCCACGCGCCTCGAGCGTGTTGAGCGAGAAATCGAAGCCGATCCCACCCGCCTTGATCTCTACGACGACGCGGGCGTCGCGTGCGACCGGCTCGGCCAACACACCGAAGCGATTGAATGGATGGCGCGCAAGCGCGCTGCGCTCGATGCCGCATCAGGGGATCAGGCCGATCACGAGTACCGCTACCTCGCGAATCTCGGCACCTTCCACGCCCACCGCTGGCTCGCGAACGGTGCCAACCGCGAAGACATGGGCGATATCGAGCGAGCACGCGATCTCATCGCAGATGCGATCGAACTCAACCCCGACGCGCATTTTGGGCGCGAGAAGTACCAGCTCGCCGCGATCAAGTGGATTATCGATGCTCCGACGGACAAGACGAGCCCGCACGCCGGTGCATTTGTGCGTTGGACTCGGGATTTCCCGTTTCTCGATCCTGAACCGGTGCGTGTCTACTCAATTGCTGACGAGATTCCGTCGGAGCAAGTGATCGAGGGGCTGGCCGGCCTTGTCGTGCTGGGCAACGCGCAGAGCAGCATCGACATTCACTACGCGATCGCGACCGTCGCCCGCGCTCACGGCGACAGTCATGTCGCGTATCTGGCGCTGCTGCGGTGCGATGAACTCTTGCGGGATGGGCATCGCCCGATTTCAGGGGCGCTGCAACCATTAGGCCGCTTCACATCCGATGGCACAGCATTCACAGAGGTGATTGACACGGGGCCGCGTGCACAAGTTGAGGCATACTTTGAGACTGCACGGCGCGCCGCGATCAATCGCAATGATGCGCGTGACACTTACATCCTCGCACAAATCGCTGCGGGCAAGCACCCCGATACGCACACTGATTTCATGAGCGGTTACAAGGACCCGCGTGCGCCTAGGCCGCCGGATCGACTTCTCGGGATGAGCTGGGAGCAGAGCATACTCACAGCGATCGCGATCTATTTTGTGATGATTCCATTCGCGATCATCACCGCGCTCTGGTTCGGCATCCGCCACTTGATTCGTCGCAATCGCGCTAAACGCCGACTCGCCGCCTAGCGCCCTTCGCCCATGAGCGTCCACTCCACGACCGAGATCGGCGGGAGTGTCGCCACGCCCAACTGACGCAGCATGTTCAGGCACTGGGCGCGGTGGTGCATGCCGTGCGTGGTCACGTGGGTGATGACCGCGCCCCGCGTGAACGAATACTCCTTGCCGGCGCGTTCGCGGGTGACGATCTCGTTCATCGGGTGTGCATTGGCCAGCTGGGTCAGTTCATCGGCGGCCTCGTCGAGCATCTCGACCAATGCCGCACGCTCGTACGACGCTTCCTCCGCTCGCGACCGGAACCCGCGCCCCGCCAGCAGGTCCGCCCACCCCCGCATCGCGCCGCCGATGTGGACCATCGTCGCGTAGAGCGAACCCACGCCCATCTCCATGGGCCGTTTGAAGTCGTCCTCGCTCATCGCGGCGCACGCGTTCATGATCTGCGTGTTGGCCCACTTGTTGTGCGTCAGGAGGATGGTCGCGGGATCATGTTCGGGCATGGTTGGCTCCAGATGTGCGGTGCGTCCTTGGTGGCGGAGCCCCATCCTACAATCCGGGCATGGACGATCGCCCGCTTCATGTCATCACCGGCGCATTGGGTTACACCGGCAAGTCCGTCGCTTCGGGCCTTCTCGCAGCGCACGGCGCGGACATCCGCCTCCGGACGCTGACCAACTCGCCCAATCGGCCCAATCCGTTCGGCGATCGCCTCGAGCTCGCGCCGATGGACTTTACGGATCGCCCTGCGCTCGTCGAGACGCTCCGCGGCGCGGAGGTCCTCTACAACACCTATTGGGTGCGGTTCAATCACAAGCTGTTTACCTTCGCGCAGGCCGTCGCCAACACCAAGGCGCTTTTCGAGGCCGCCAAGGAAGCCGGTGTGAAGCGGATTGTGCATGTGTCGATTCTCAAGCCGGACGAGGGACGCGGCCTTGCGTACTACGACGGCAAGCTCGAACTCGAACAGCACCTGCGGCGACTCGGCGTGGCGCATTCTGTCGTCCGGCCGGGCGTCCTGTTCGGCAGGGGCGACATCCTGGTCAACAACATCGCGTGGGTGCTCCGTCACCTGCCGCTCTTCGGTGTGTTCGGCGACGGGGGGTACAAACTCCAGCCGATGCACGTCGATGACATGGCCGCGCTGCTGATCGAGCAGGGACAAGCATCATCCGATGAAACCGTCGACGCGGTCGGGCCGGAGACGTTCACGTACACAGAACTGGTGCGCACGATCGCGGGCATCATCGAGATCAGACGCCCGATTGTTCGTGTTCCCGCGTGGCTCGGGTACGCCGTGTCCCGGACGCTCAATCCGTTCGTCAAGGATGTCATCATCACGCGCGAGGAGATCGCTGGGCTGATGCGCGGATTGCTGTTCTCTGATGGCGATCGTGTCGGCACGACGCGGCTCTCGGAATGGGCGCTCCGCCATCGCGAGGAACTTGGGCGCCGGTACGCCTCAGAGGTCGGCAGGCGAATCAAGCGCGATGTGGCGTACGAAATGGTCTGACCGGCGCACCCGGCGCGTGAACAAATCGGCTTGCCCGCCGTCCAATGCGGTGTACCCTGACAAGATCCAAGGAGGAGAACAAACCATGAACCGCAATGCCATGTTTGCATTGACCGCCGCCCCGATCGTCGCCATCGCCTCCGGCACGCTGGCGGGGGCGATTCCCAGCCCCTACGTGATCGATTTCTTCCCCGACTCGACGCAGATCAATAACACGATTCAGCTTGTGTTCTTCGGCCCGGGCAACGCACCGAACGCCGCCGTCGGGTACGAGATCACGAATGTTCGACTGAATATCGGGTTCACAACGGCGTCGACCTTTCAGGCGGAGAACCTGCTGATCAACCTCATCGCCAACTCCGGGACGACGTTCATCTCCGTCTCCGGTGCCGACCTCGGCTGGTCGGGGCAGGGCACGTTCAACTCCGATGTGAACTTCACGGATCTCAACGGCATCATCGGCCCCGGCCTGTGGAGCTTCGAGGTGCAGTCGGTTGATCCGGTCGGTCCCGGGCCGATCTTCGCGTACTCGGGGTCATTCTCGTCCGACACGCGCTTCGAGGTGTCGCTGATCCCGGCGCCGGGCGCCGTCGCCCTGCTGGGCGGCGCCGCGGCGGTTGGGCTGCGCCGTCGCCGCCGATAACACCGCTTGCCCGCACGACCCGCAGATCGGCGCGTGAATCCGCTTGGAGGACTGCGCGCGGATCGAGCTCTGTCGGCATGAATCGGATGTTCTACATATGGACTCGATCGGATCAGCAGCCGCGGGCGACCCCCGGTCCCAGATCGCCTACGCCGTGCTCGCCAAGGCGTTCGATGTTGCGCGCGATCAGGGGCGCGCGATCAACGAGCTGATCGAGGGGGCGTCGAAGATCGCTCCGGCCGGGCCGGGCGCAGTCCAGGCGGCGCCCGCCGATCCGAACATCGGGCGCATCATCGACGCGAGCGCCTGATCAGCCCCGTATCTCGACGGACTTCGGCTCGACCAGCGCCCGGTGAATCGGGCACCGGTGGGCGATGTCGATCAGGCGCGCACGCTGCTCTTCATCGAGATCGCCCTTGATCGTCATGTCGACAATGAAACGGTGCCGCATGCCTTCATCGGTGCGCTCGGTCGCGTGGCTCGCTTTCGCATCGATCGAGTCGATGGGCCAGCCCTTGCGGTCCGCGTACATCTTCACGGTCATGACCGTGCACGCGCCGAGCGACGCCAGGAGCAGCTCGTGCGGGTCCGGGCCGGAGTCGCCGCCGCCTTTGGACGCGTCCACGTCCATCGTGAAGGTGTGCGAGTCGGTTGAAACTTCGGTGGAATACGGCTTGCGGCCCATCCGCATCGAAACCGTTGTCAGGTCCTGCGCCATCGGTCCGGCCTCCTGTGACCGCTATGATGAACCATCGAACAAGTTCCCGTACGACACACACCATAGGAGCCCGCAATGCCCCGCGCTGTCGCCAGCCATATTCTCGTCCC
>CALFMQ010000087.1 GCA_937879825.1 uncultured Phycisphaerales bacterium | reverse complement strand
CGCTGGCGGGGGTGCTGATCGCGGATTTCGTCGCGTGGATGGTGCGATGAGCACGCCGACAGGGCCGCAATCGCGGGCGGCTATATTGGTTTCCCGATTGGTGGGACCGTGGACGAAGTGACCGACCAGAAAGTGTGTGCCGCGTGCGGCGTCGATGTGAGCGACGCCGCACGCATGAAAGATGTGCAAGGGCGGTATGTCTGCCTCGCGTGCGCCGACCGCCTGCGCCACATCAAGATCCAGAAGCGCCGCGCGCAACTGGCGGCGCAGTCACCCGAGGACACGGTCGGGATGGACTCGACGGCCGATTTCGAGCTGCTCGACGATCTCATCACGCAGACAACCTCGCCCGACCGCCTGATGATCTGCCCCAAGTGCAAGCAGGACATGGCGAGCGAGTCGCCGGTCTGCCGCGTGTGCGGGTTCGATGTGCGCGAGCACCGGTTGCGGATGCCGGGCGTGATCGAGTCGCTGGCGGATGTAGGCGTGCACGTGCCCTCGTTCCTGCTCAACGCCAAGCCGGTGTTCCGCCTCGGGATTCTCTACATCGTGCTGTTCGGCGTGCTCCCGCTCGTTGACGCCTTCCTCGTTCGCAAGTTCTACATGATCCCGATGGGCGGCGCGATGGTGCTGGTGAGTTCGATCGTCCTATGGGTGTATGTGCTGCTCGGCAAGTGCGTGATGACGCGGAGCAAGTCGGTGCGCCTCCGCCTCACGGTGTTGTCGATCGTGTTTCTCCCGATCTCCGCCCTGATGGCGATGTTCTACACCCTCTCTGAGGGGCGCGATCTGTTTATGCGAACGCTCGCGTGGGCGAACCTCACCGCCCTTGTCTTGTTCTGCATCGCGTTCGGCGTCGATCAATACCTCTATGCAAAGGAGCTCGGAACATGAACGCCCGCATCCTGATGGTGCCGATCGCAACCGCACTGCTTGGTGTGTCCGCGCTCGCCGCGGACAAGGACGAGCCCGCGCACCCGACGATCACCGAGGTCTTGTTTCATGTGCCCACGGGCGACGAGGGCGACGCCAACCACGACGGCAAGCGCGACTCGACGGGCGATGAGTTCATCGAGATCGCCAACACCACGAAGAAGACAATCAACCTCAAGGGGTACCGCCTGTCGAGCCGCCTCAGCACCTTCGACGCCGAGGGTCGCTACGGCATCAGGTTCATCTTCCCCGAGATCGAACTGCCGCCGGGCGGCGTGGCGGTCATATTCAATGGGTACAACGCCTCGATCCCCGGAGAGGTGGGCAACGCCGACGCCGCACCCGAAGGACCCAACGGATCATTCAAAGATGCCCTCGTGTTCACGATGGATGTGAGTGCGCAGAATGTCGCGCTCAAGAACGGCGGGGATTTCATCCTGCTCACCGCGCCCGACGGCACGCGGATCGACTGCGTTGTCTGGGGTAAGTGCGACCCGGCACCGCCGACGGATGTCGCGCACAAGGAGGATGTCGGCTCGATCCGGCCCGGCGGGAGCATCCAGCGCGTCGGGCCCGACAAGCCGTGGCGCGCCAACAAGGACTTCGACGCCAAACCCTTCTCGCCCGGCGAGATCCCCAACGGGTGATGGGGGAAGCGGCGGGAGGGGTGACGCGCCCCGTGACCATGCCATAGGATGACGTTGCCGGGGCGTTCGGCCCTGAAGGACTCGTCTGCAGGAGCGATCGGATGGCGTGGATCACAAAGAAGTCGGGATCGTTGGAGGTTGAGAAGCGCTCCCAGCCGTACCTGACGGACGACGTCAAGAAGAAGATCACCGAGGTGTATCTGCCGCGCTACGAGACCAAGCACGGCGCGCTGATCCCCGCGCTCCACGCGGTGCAGGAGTCCGCCGGGTGGCTCCCGCACCAGGCGCTGATGGAGGTCGCCGAGTTCCTGGAACTCAAGCCCGCGGATGTCCTGGACACCGCGAGCTTCTACGAGGAGTTCTGGCTCAAGCGCAAGGGCGAGCATGTCATCGCCGTGTGCCGATCCATCGCCTGCGAGTTCTGCGGGCAGAAGGAAGTCACCGAGGCCTGCAAAAAGAAGCTCGGCATCGATGTCGGGGAGACCACCGAGGACGGCAAGTTCACGCTCATCGAACTCGAATGCCTCGGTGCCTGCGGCGGCGCGCCCGCGGCCCTCGTCGACCACACGCTCCACGAGTTCATCAGGCCGGATCAGGTCGCCCGACTCATCAACGATGCGGCCAAGGGCGGGCACGGGCACCATTGAGTCGCTTCACCCGATTCGAGTCACGGCGGGGCCATGGCTGAGCCGAAGAAATCCATCATGCGTTCGCTCGGAGAGTTCTTCGGGCACATCGCCAAGGGCGTCCGCACGGACGTCGAGAAGGATCGGCGGGTCGTTCGAACCGATATCGAGGAAGAAACCCGCGACACCGAAAACGGGCGGGTGACGATCCGCAGGACCACGATCGAGGAGGTCGAGATCGACCGCTCGCAAGGAGATCAGGGGCGATGAGCCAGAACACACGGCGGGCATCTCGGGCTTTCGGAGCGGTGCTTATCTCGATTGGCGCGTGTGCCGTCTCGGCTTCCCTGACCGGGTGCGCGGACTACCCGACCAATGCACACGGGCCGAGAGTCAACCTGTGGCCCGGCATCGCGCCGACGATGATCGTCCGCAACGAGTCGGGCTCAACGGTCCGCATCTTCCCGTGGATCGGAAAGATCGACGCCACCGACCCCTCCGGCGCTTCGGGTTTCACGCGCAAGCACCCGTTCGATGTCATCCCCGGATGCACCGACCGCGTCTCGCTCGGCTCTCCGATCGGCGCGACCGGGCCCGACGGCATCGTGCGCTTCGGCATCCTGGAACTCGATGAGAACGGGCGCGCCCCGGCGGACCACGAGGCCAGGACGCGCTGGTTCGAGTTTGAGCAACCCCACCCCTACGACCTGCGGATCACGGGCGAGCCCGATGATCTCGAATACGAGTCCATCGGCGAGGGGGGTCTCGTCGAACTGGCCGCCGCGGTCGGGGCGGGGTGAATCCGGCTATGTCGTTGTGATCCTCATAATGTTTGCTACCCTCAACAAAGCATAATATCGCTTCGCTGGAGGTCGTGGCATGAATTGCAGAC
>CALFMQ010000086.1 GCA_937879825.1 uncultured Phycisphaerales bacterium | reverse complement strand
ACGGGGTGTTCGAAGACGGTGAGGACATAGCGGTCGCCGTTGAGATCTCCGAGATGTTGCTCACCGATGCCGACGAGACCGAACCAGCGGGTCAGGTCGCGGCGCTTTGAGGTGTTCTTGAGTTCTGCGAGCATCGTGTCGGCGGAGTAGCGGAGGGTGGAGATCACGCCGATCTCAGATACATAGGCCTCGATGCGGATGTAGGCGTCCTGCGGCGGCTCGATGTGTATGTAATAGTCGGGGTCGTAATCGGGGTCCTGGGAGTCGATCGTCCAGTTGGAGGGGTAATCGAACGAGAGATGGGCGGCGCGATGGTTGGTGGGGTTGGCGGTGTCGGGGCGCTGGGGGGCCGACTCGATCAGCAGGGTGCCGATGATGACCAGTGCCAGGGCGATGGCGATGAATGTGATCGGCAGGATGAGGAACCAGATGAGCGAGCGGATCAGGCCGGTGTCGAAGACGGTGCGCACGCCGATGAAGGAGGCGATGAAGGACCACGGCACGAAGAGGAGGGGCAGGAGGTCCCACCAGGCGAAGGGCGCATCGGCCATGTCGGCGGGGGAGGCGTACATGGGCGCGGTGGAGATCAGGATGACCATGGACGGGATGGCGATGATCTGCGCGGCGTAGAGGTAGACGCGGCGCGCGAAGACTTTGTCGGGGTTGGGGTCGCCGCTCCACTTGATGCGGAGCCGGTACCACCAGCCGCCGATGTAGAAATAGAGGAGGCCGGAGATGGCGCCGCCGATGAGGACGGCGGGCCAGAAGACGGACCACGATGCGAGGATCGGGTTGTTTTGTGTGCCGGAGATCGTGCCGCGTGTGATGAAGCGCTCCGCGGCGCGTGCCATGCCGAACATCCAGGCGCAGGCGACGAGGAGTGAGGGCCACTTGTTGTCGATGAAGTGGCGGAAGAAGGTGCGCGGGCGGAAGAAGAGGTAGACGATCCAGAGGAGGAAGTAGGGGTCGCGCTGCGGCGGCGGATCCGAGGATTGATCGGTGTGGATGTGGTCGTTGATCGAGGCGCCCTGCCAGCGATGTTCGTCCTGCATCGATCGGGCCCTCCGCGTGTGCCGCCGGTCGCTTGCCGCGCCGGGGCTTTGTACCACGGTTGTTCGGCGGCGTGTCTGCCGATCCTGCAAGTTTGCGGGTCTCGAGGGGAATGGCGCGGCGGGTCTTTCGGCCCGGCGCGCCGGTGGGGATGCCGGCAAATGGTGCTCAGTTGAGCGCGGGGGCGGGTGCGGCGTCGTCGCGCCACGCCTTGCCGGGGGTGGGGACGAGCATGGGGACCTGATCGCGGTAGATGGCGTAGGACTCGCCGTGGAGGTCGAGGAGGTCGCGTTCTTCCCAGCGGATGGCGGCGAGGATGTAGGCGGTGGAGAGCGCGGCGAAGAGGAGGTGTGCCGCGGTCATGGTGGGGGTGGCCCAGAAGGAGAGGAGCCAGCCGACATAGAGGGGGTGTCGGACGATGCGGTAGACGCCGGGCGTCGCGAAGTCGAGGTGTGTGTAGGCGCGGCGGGTGAAGTAGAGCCAGGTGTGGCGCAGGCCGAAGAGATCGAAGTGGTTGATGAGGAATGTGGTGACGAGGACGATCGCGAAGCCGGCGAGCATGATGGCGATGAGTACGGCTCGGGCGACGGGGTGGGAGATATTCCAGATGGTCATGCCTATGGGTTGCCAGAGCGCGAAGAGCGCGATGAGTGCGAGACTGGAGAAGAGGACATAGGTGGGGCGCTCGAGGTGCTCGGGGACGATGCGTGTCCACGCTTTCTTGAACCACGGGCGCGCCATGACGGAGTGCTGGACGCCGAAGAGCAGGATGAGCGCGGTGTTGACGGTGATGGCGAGCCAGAGGGGCGAGGTGGGTGGGGCATCGATCGAGGTGGGCGTGAAGAAGTTGCCCATGAATCCGATGGCGTAGAGGAAGGTGACGAAGAAGATGGCGTAGCACACGAGGCCGCAGGCGAGCGCGAAGAGGCGGGAGCCGGCGGACGCCTGGATCGGTGCGCCGGGTGCGGCGTTGATCCACATGTTGGCGAAGCGGGCCTTGCGTCCGGCGCGGGGGGGCGTGGGGAGGACGCAGGTGCGGGGGGATTTCTTCGGGGAATGTGACATGGATAGGTTCCTTTGGTGTGGTGCTGGTGCCGCGTGGCGCGGGTCGAGGTCAGACGGCGACGGGGAGGAGTTCGAGCACGGAGGCGTGGTGGATGGAGACGCGGTCGGCGATGCCGGCGGCGGCGGCCTTTGTGCGCGCTTCGTCGACCCGGTCCCAGTCGTTCTCGATGACGAGGAGGGAGGCGTGGGAGGCGAAGCGTGCGGTGAAGGAGGCCAGTGGGCACCGGTCGGCGTTGGGGCAGGTGGTGCAGTCGTTGATCGTGCAGGGGGTGGATTGGGTTCGCATGGGTTTCCTTTCGTGGTGCGGTGTTGTCGGGGAAACCTACGCCCGGGTCGAGGGGAATCCGCTTGACTCGGGGTCCACCTCGGGTGTACTTGAAGTCAACCACCCGCCAAAAATGCCAGTCTGTGGGACGGGGTGGA
>CALFMQ010000085.1 GCA_937879825.1 uncultured Phycisphaerales bacterium | reverse complement strand
GTGACCGGCTTGGTCACCATGACGGAGGACTCGTACACAGCGCCGGTGCCGATTTCGAGCGTGTCGCCCGCGCTCGCCGCGTCGATCGCGCTCTGAATCGTCGTGTAGGTCAGCCCGTTGTCGATGTTCGTAATCAAGCCGGCCGAGGGCACCCGGTACTCGTACGCGCCCATGTCCAGATACTCCAGCGGCCCGGAACCCGTGTTGGGCGTCCCCGGATCGTCGTAAAACCTGTAGACGCCGCTCAGGTCCAACTCACTGGTGTTGAACGCGACGTAAGCACCCGCGCCCGCTGCGTCGATGCCGGGCGAGCCCGCCGCCAGGCGATAGTCCCCGTTGGCGTCGTCCTCGAAGATCGGCGTCGCGACAATGTTGCCGCCCCCGTCCGTGAAGGTATTGAACGACACATCCGGTGCGAAGAGTGTGTTCTGGACCGTCGCAGTGCTGCTGCCGCTCCGGATAATCGTGGTCGTACCGGGCGTGCCGACGACCACGCAGTTCGCCATCTCGATACCGCCTCCGAGTGTGGCGATGACGATCGCGGTCGAGTTGGTCGCGTTGTTCTCCGCGAAGGTGCAGTTGACCATCGTGACGTTGTTACCCGCCCGGGTGGTGTGCACCGCCGCGCCATCATTGAGGGACTGGTTGCCCCGGAACAGGCAGTTGACCAGCGAAACGTCGGCGCCGTTGCCCGTGGCGATCGCGAGGGCGCCGCCGCGGGCGTCCGCGTTGTTGTCGAGGAACTCGCACGACTCGCCGTACAGGGTGGTCGTCGACTGATCGTTCCCGATCACCCCCACCGCGCCGCCGACGGAGCCCGTGTTCTCCACGAACCGCACGCGACGCATGCTCACATTGATCCGCTCGCGTACAAACAGTCCCCCGGAGTTGGTTGCTCCCGTCAGCAGCCCCCGCGTCACGGTAAAGTCTTCGAGCATGGTCCCATCCGCGGTATTCGCCACATTCAGCACGAGACCGAGCTCTTCGCCGTCGATGGTGGTGCTGTTCATCCCCTGCCCGCGGATGGTGAGCGGCTTGCTCACCGTGATGCCGTGCTCGTACACGACGCCGCTCCCGAGCAGAATCGTGTCGCCCGCGGTCGCCGCGTTGATCGCCTCCTGAACTGTTCCGTACATCAGCCCGGTGTTGAGGTTTGTGATCGACGCAAGACTCGTCCCCTGGAACTCGTAGGCGCCCATGTCCAGGTACGCCGTGCTCCCCTCACCGATGTCGACGGTATCGGGATCGTCATAGAAGCGAGTCTCACCGTTGAGGTCGAGACTCGCCGTTGTCGAGAGGGAATACAGGGTTTCGCTCGCGGCGTCGATACCGGGCGAGCCCGCCGCGAGGCGGTAATCGTGCAGGATCTCATCCTCGAAAATCGGCGAGACGGTGATGGTGCCGCCCATGTCGGTGAAGCCGCTGAGTGTGATGCCCGGGCTCAGGAGCGAGTAGCCGACCACCGAGTTGCCGCCGCTGTCGCGGAGTTCGCTCGTGCCCGTTTCGCCGACCACCACGGAGTTCACCAGCGTCACCGTGGCGCTCCCCGACACATGGAGCAGGGACTGAACATTGTTGGAGGTGTTGCCGACGAAGGTGCAGTTTGTCAGATTGAGCTCACGACCGTCGCCGAACACTGCGGCAGCGGCGCCGGCGTCGTTCGTAAGGTTGTCGGCAAACAGCGTGTTGACGACATCGACACGGGCGGCCTCGCCCAGCGCGTCGATCACGATCCCGCCGCCGAGCATCGCCTCGTTGTTGACGAACTCGCAACCCTCGATATTTACAATGGTTGGTATGAGGGCCGAGCCGCCGCTGACGCCGAGCGCGCCCCCGCCGAAACCGTTGTTCTTATTAAATCGGACACCGCGGATGGTGATCTGTGCGCCGAGATTCACAAGCATGCCGCCGGGCTGGCCCGAGTGCTTGAGGCCGTGGACGATCGTGAGCCCCTCGATCACCGACCCAAGACTGGAAGGGCCGGCGCGGAAGATCTGATCGTTGGAGTCGGCGTCGATCACGGTGTCGTCCATCCCCTGTCCGCGGATGATCACCTGCTGGTTGATATCGATGCCGCTCTCAAAGAGCGTCCCCTCGGTAAGTTCGATGAGGTCGCCCGGTGACGCGTCGTCGATCGCGACCTGGAGCGACGCGTAGGTCGCACTGGTGTTGACATTCGTGATGGTGGGCGTGCCGCCGAAGGCGGGCAATGCAATCGCGGCCATCAGGACACCCGAGAAACGGGCACAAAAACGGTTCGCGTTCCGATAAGACTTGTCCAGCATGGCTCATCTCCTCACAGGGACACTGATGGGGGGCATGGGCGGCACACCACCGCCCGTCACCTTCAAGCCGAAAACCACGCGAGATACCCGACACGCGGACCCAAAAAAAATGCCGGGCCCCCTCTCGGAGGCCCGGTGCCGATCACTACAAATGAGCTCTCACTGGCAGATCGCGCCCCAGTTCCCCAGGATGATGTTCAGGTCCTCAACATCGACCGTGCCCGACCCATTGATGTCGCCCGGGCAAGGCGGCTCAACAGGCGTCGCCCCCGCGAACTCGTACGCACCCATATCCAGAAATCCCACGGCACCGACGCCCGTATTGGTCGTCCCGGGGTCGTCGAGGTACCTGAATCCCCCCTCGAGATCGAAAGTGC
>CALFMQ010000084.1 GCA_937879825.1 uncultured Phycisphaerales bacterium | reverse complement strand
CGCGCGCCCGTAAGCGAACGACAACTCGGCTGACCCATCCACGACCGGCCCGCGAGGGCCGGTTTTTCATGCGTGACAGATGACTTCCATGCCGCCCATGTACGGCTGCAACGCGGCGGGGATGCGCACGGAGCCGTCGGCCTGCTGGTGCATCTCGACGAGCGGAATCAGGATGCGCGGCGAGGCGGCGACGGTGTTATTGAGCGAGTGGCAGAACACCGTCTTGCCTTCGGTCGAGTCGCCCTTGTAGCGCATGTTGAGGCGTCGGCATTGGAAGTCGTAGAGCCGGGAGGCGCTGTGCGTCTCGCCGTAGGCGCCGGTGGGGCGGCCTGATTTGTCGAGGTCGCCGCGCCCCGGCATCCAGCACTCGATATCGACCATGTCGGCGTTTTTCACGCCCAGGTCACCGGTGCAGCACTGGAGCAGGCGGTACGGGAGTTCGAGGGATTGCAGGAGTTCCTCGACGATGGCGATCATCTTCTTGTGCCACGCGCGGCTCTCGGCTTCGTCGGCCTTGCAGATCACGACCTGCTCGACCTTGTCGAACTGGTGGATGCGGTATAGCCCGGCGGTGTCGCGCCCCGCGGCGCCCGCTTCGCGCCGGAAGCATGTGGAGACGGTCGCCATCTTCAGGGGGAGTTGCGACTCATCGAGAATCTCGTCGGCGTGGATTCCCATGAGGCCGACCTCGCCCGTGCCCGTGAGGAACATGTCGTAGCCGCCCCCCCTGGTGCTTTCCTCGATGTGGTAGGTCTGCTCGCGTCCGGCGGGGAAGAAGCCGGTGCCGACCATGCACTCCTCGCGCACGACGACGGGGACGGAGACGGGCGTGAAGCCGTGTTTGTCGGCGATGAAATCGATCGCGTAACGGAGGACGGCCTGGTGGAGGCGCATGCCCGCGCCCTTGAGGATGTAGGAGCGGGAGCCGGCGATCTTGACGCCGCGCTCGAAGTCCACGAGCCCGAGCGACTCCATGAGTTCGATGTGGGTTTTGGGCGCGAAACCCTTTGAGGCCTGGAATCCCTTGGCGGCGTCGAAACCCGTCGGGTTCCACGCGCGGATCTGCACATTGTCGGAGGCATCCTTGCCGACGGGCACATCGGGGTCGGCGGGGTGGGGCACCTGCAGGAGCAGCGCATTGAGGTCGGGCTCGATGCCCTGGGATTGCTGTTCGAGTTGCTGAATCTTCTCTTTGAGACGCGCGGGCGCCGCGCGGAGTTCGGCGGCCTGCTTCTCAAGAGCGTCCTTCTCGGTGCCGGACGCCTTCTTGATCTGCCCCATGAGCTGGCCGATCTTCGGCCCCGACTCCTTGGCCAGTTTGTTCTGCTCGGCGCGGAGCGCATCGATCTCGGTCTGGAAGGCGCGGCGTTTGGCGTCGAGTTCCAGGATGCGGTCGATCTCGACGGCGACGCCCTTTCGCTGCGCGCCGGTCTTGAAGCGATCGGGGTCGTCACGGAGTTGTTTGAGGTCGATCATGGGGAGGGGATGGTAACGCCCCCACTCTTGCCGCGGTGTCACGCCGGAACACCGACAAAAAAAGCCAAGGCCACCCGTAAAGGTGGCCCTGGCTTCTGCCACACACTGACGACGTGAGTCAGCATGCGATGTTCGGTGGTAGGTCTGCCACCATCCCCTAACGTGTTCGTGTCGAACCACCTGACCTTTGGCGGCTCTCTCTTCCCCGATCCGGTTTCCCGGATCTCCGCGGCAAGAACCGCGGTTTGACGTGCCCAGCGAACCGGGTCTTCCCTCTCTTGCTTCCGGGGCCGATCACAGGATTCGACCCCATCCCTCCTACCAACTTCCAGAAGGTACCCGACGCTCGCGGTCCCCGCCAGCACAATCCGCACGGTCGCGCAATTTTCACTTACAAACAAATACCGATCAGGCGTCCGTTAGGCGGTATGGGAAGCCCCGGGCGGGGCCGCCCAGTGCATCTTGGCGACGAGGGTGTCCCAGTAGCCGTCGTCGGGGTCCTTGACCAGGTGAACGCTCTGCGGGTGCCGCCGGAGCGAGACCGTGTCGCCCTCGATGATGGGGTGCATCACCTGCCCGTCGAGGACGAGTGTGGTGCCGGCCCGTCCGTCTTCCTCCGAGTCGTCCGGCGCGCATCCCTTGACGAGGTTGGCGCGAAGGACCGACAGCTCGATGCCGGAGGCGGCCTCGACGACGATGGGCCGGAACGAGAGCGAATGCGCGGCGATGGCGGTGACGATCATCGCCTCCAGTTCGGGCGAAACAATGGGACCGCCGGCCGAGACGTTGTACGCGGTGGACCCGATGGGCGTGGCCACGACAACGCCGTCGCCGCGGATGACGCGAACATCGGTGTCGGCGATGCGCAGCCCGATCTCGATCATCCGGTAGGGCGGGCCCGCGGTGATGACGACATCGTTCATCGCGGCGCCGGAGAAGACCGCTTTGCCGCCGTGCCTGATCTCGGCGCGCATCAGCATGCGCTGGTGCGTCTCGAGTTTCTTGCTCGTGAGCATGGCCTTGGCGTGGACGCCCAGCGTGTCGAGATCGAATCCGGTGAGGTACCCGAGGTGTCCAAGATTGACCCCGACGAGCGGGATCCCGGTGTGCGCGAAACGCCGGGCCTGGGCGAGTAGCGTTCCATCGCCGCCCAGCACCATGATGAGTTCGGCGTTCTTCGTGTCCGGAACGGGGGCGCCGTTCGCCTCGATCTCCATCGCGATCGTTGAATGCTTGTTGATGATCTGGCGCACGGCGTCGAGCGCTTCGAGAACGC
This sequence comes from uncultured Phycisphaerales bacterium, assembly GCA_937879825.1. Lineage (GTDB taxonomy): Bacteria > Planctomycetota > Phycisphaerae > Phycisphaerales > UBA1924 > JACKHC01. The sequence continues at coordinate 1,572 of CALFMQ010000084.1, read as the reverse complement.
GCGGCTTGCGTCGGTTCACCACCAGAAGCACGGGTCTTGCCATGGTGCGCGCATCTCCCGCGGGGTGGCTCGATCAGGACCGGTTGGCGACGGCCTGCGACTCGCGCCCGCGGACCTTGACATCGACAATCGGCTCGCGCCCGTTCCGTGACGCGACACGCTCGCGGACATGGCGCGCGATCGAGGGCGCATCGAGCCCGACCTCCGCGAGCTGATCGTTGCGCGAGTCCTGATAGATCCACGAGTCGGGCAGCCCGAGGCGCGACACGAGCCCGGCGTCGAGGCCCATATCCGAGGCCGCCTCGATCACCGCGGCGCCGTAGCCGCCCACGACCGAGTGGTCCTCGATGGTGATGACCGGAGTGCCCGCTTCCAGAAGGTGGCGGATGAGTTCGGCATCGACGGGCTTGGCGAACCGTGCGTCGTACACGCTTACACGGTGCTCGGGGCCGAGCAGTTTGATCGCTTCGAGCGCGTTCCGCGCCATCACACCGAACGAGAGAATCGCGGCGTCGGGGCGCTCGTGCTCGACCAGCGCGTGCGCCTTGCCCAGTTCGAAGGGCGGGCACGCGTCGGAGACGGGCTCGCCCACCTTGTCGCGCGGGTAGCGGACCGATGTGAGCCCCGCGTCATAGGTCCGCATGAACTCGAGCGATGCCTTGAGTGTGGGCTCGTCGGCAGCGGCCATGATGACCGCGCCGGGCAGCGTGCGCAGGATGGAGACATCGCAGAAGCCGTGGTGCACGGCGCCGTCGCCGCCGACCAGCCCCGCGCGATCGAGGCACAGGCGCACCGCGAGCCCCTGGAGCGAAACCTCCTGGAATGCCTGATCGAAAGCGCGCTGGAGGAACGTCGAATACACCGCGAAGAAGGGGCGCAGGCCGGTCTTGGCCATGCCCGCCATCATGTCCATCGCGTGCGACTCGCAGATGCCCGTATCGAAGGTGCGCTGCGGGAACGCGTCGGCGACGACATCGATCCCGGTGCCGCCCGGCATCGCGGCGGTGCACGCGACAACCTTCTCGTCGCGGCGCATCACATCGGTCATGGCCTCGCCGAACGCCTGCGTGAACGAACGCGCGCCGTTCTTGATCTCGACGCGGCAGGAGTCCGGGTCCCACTTGAACGCGGCGGGCGAGTGGAATGTCGTCGCGTCGCCCTCGGCGAAGGTGTAGCCCTTCCCCTTGACGGTCTTGACATGCAGGACCATCGGGCGGTCGAAGTCGCGGGCCTCGGCGAGGAACTCGACAAGCTCGGGGATGTCGTGCCCGTCGATCGGGCCGACGGTGATGAGCCCGAAGTGCTCGAACCAGGTGTTCTCGTTGAGCGCGGCCTTGGCCATCTCGCCCATGCGGTGGTAGGCCTCCTCGACGATGCCGCCGCCCGGCAGTTTGTCGAGGACCTTGCGCGCCTTGCGCTTCATGTCCTTGTAGAGCGGGTTGATGCGCATGCGATCGAAGTATTGCGACACCGCGCCCTGCGGGTGCGAGATGGACATGCCGTTGTCGTTGAGGACGACCAGGAACTGGCGCTTGAGCGTGCCGGCGTTGTTGAGCCCTTCCATCGCGACGC
>CALFMQ010000083.1 GCA_937879825.1 uncultured Phycisphaerales bacterium | reverse complement strand
CGGGTTGCGCGGAATCGCCTCGTTCTGCAGGAGGTGGATCCCCGCGTTCACCCAGTTCCACCGCTCGTCAACCGTGTGACACGCGACGGAGATGTTGTAAGCGAGATTCCACGCGTGGAATCCCCACACGCGCGGGAAGCGGGGCTGGAGCCGCGTGATCGCTTCCGACAGCTGGATCGCCTCGTAGAACTTGCCATCCTGCTTGAGCTTGTTCGCGCGAATCCAGAGGTAGTTGACGAACAGGCCGCGGAAAGCGCCCATCGCGATGCCCAGCGCCACCTCGGGCGGGTCGCCCTCTTGCACGGTGTCGGTGTACACCAGCTGTGCGCGCCCGGCCTCGGCGGTCAGACTCCGGCTCAGCACGGTCGAAGAGACCATGCAGACGATGAGCGCGGTCAGCGCCGCCAACTGGATGACTCGATCGCGAGATCGCATCGGAGTGCCCCGTTGCTCGGGCGTCAGCGCCCGGAATATGTCGCCAGTTCGCGCCGGCGGAAGACAATCAGCCCGAGCGCCATCACCACGCCGGACCACATGAACAAGATGAAGGCGGCCTTTCCGACGCCCGCCCATGGTACGAGCCGCCCGTCCACCAGGTTCGCGGTCGGCCTCAGACTCGAATACACGCGGAAGCTCCGCGCGATCGGCGCGGAGATGTGGTACGAGATCCACCGGAGGATGTCGACCCCGCCCTTGTCGTCCTCGACCCGGAAGAACTCGAGCGACTCGTTCAGGTACGCCGCGCTCTCGGCCGCGAAGAACACCACGCCCGTGATGAGAATCGCCACGGGGAAGCTCACGAAGGTCGAGCACGCGATGGCCACCGCGCCGATAAAGCACAGTTTGAGCCACATCACGAGCACGACGCGGAGGAAGTTCATCTCGTATCCGCGCCGACCGTAGAGAATCTCCAGCCCGTCCGGCGGGAACGAGACGCTGAACTGGTTGGTCTCCTCATTGAAGACGGCGATGCGGAGCGTGCCGTCATCTTCGACGGCGGCCGGATCGATCGGAATCACCTGCGACACATCGAGCCCCGCCTGCACCGGGATGATCACACCCCCGATCATGAACTGCAGGCGGTACTGGGCGGTCGGGTCGTTCGATCCCGCGTTCGCGTTGAACCGGAGTGTGAGGTCGTCCGGCTCGACACCCTCGCGGATGACGGGCAGCCCCTTGAAGGTGAACTCCTTGTACTGCCCGCGCGAGATGGACCGCTCCTGCTCGCGCGCACTGGTCACGATCTCATTGAGCAGTTGCTCGCGCAGCTTCGGGGTATCGGATAGCTCG
>CALFMQ010000082.1 GCA_937879825.1 uncultured Phycisphaerales bacterium | reverse complement strand
AATGTGCCTACGAACGCGAGGGCGCTCATGTTGCGGCCCTCCTGGACGATGGTCCAGATGAACTGGATGACGCAGAGCGCCGAGACGATCATGAGCGTTGGTTTGCGCTTCATGCGTCGGACGACGAACGCTCCGATGGGGGCGCCCAGCGCGACAATCGGGGCGGCGGCGAGCCACGCGTAGAGGACCTTGCGGTGCATGACAAAGGCCGCCGGATCGTACTCGTTGAGCGCGAGATTGGCGGCGATCCCGACGACGGATGTGAAGGCCATGAGGATGACGGAAGTGGGCACGGCGATCTTGAGGTCGGCGCGGAAGAGCAGGACGAGGACGGCGTAGATGACCATATCGATGCCGACACCGGTGATGGAAGCGATGGTCGCGCCGGCGAGGAGGCCCAGCCCGAGGCCGATGCGGCGTTCGTATTTGCGCTGGACCTCGTGGATTCCCTGGGCGCGGCAGATTTCGTCGCCCTTGATGAAGTGCATGATGCCGAACGAGCACCAGATGATCGCGAAGAGGAGTTTGACGAAGAGTTGGGGGACGGCGGGCGCGATGAGGGCGGCGCCGAAAGGGGTGCCGATGAGCGAGCCGAGCATGGCCCACCGGAGCATGCGCCACTCGACGGGTTGGCGGAAGCAGAGGATGAAGATGGAGGCGCTGACCATCCCGATGGACTGGACGGCGAAGGAGAAGTGGCGGCCGATGTCGGCGGACTGGTGGAAGAGCAGGACGAGGACGGGGAAGCCGACGGTGCCGCCGCCCATGGGTGTGGAGCCGGCGAAATAGGACCCGGCGGCCATCGCGACGGCGATTCCCCAGTTGTCGCGGACATCTGTGAGGTGATCGCCGGCGAGGACGATGACGGCCCACGTGATGTAGAAGATCACGAGGAACAGGAACCACGGCCAGAGCTGCCTGAGTCGTTTCTTGCGTTGAGGCGTGAGCACGCGGGCCCCCTCTCCGGCGGATGTCGTGGGGGGTCGGTTGGTGCGGGAGTATAGATTGCGCACCGTCTTTGATAGTCAAGCGAACACGAACCGCCCCTGGACTGCGATGCACCGACCAATCCTCCGAGTCGCGCTGATTTGCCTGGTTCTCCTAGCGATGGTTGTTCTCGGACTGGTGCTGGGCGTGCGGACGTTGCTGGTGGACTCGTTGCCCGATCTGGATGGGCGCGTTCGTGTGGCGGGGATCGCGTCGCGGGTGACAGTGGAGCGCGACGCGCTGGGCGTGCCGCGGATTCGGGCGGGGTCGATCGAAGATGCTTGCTTCGCGCAGGGGTTCGTGCATGGGCAGGACCGGTTCTTTCAGATGGACACGATGCGCCGGTTGTCGTCGGGGCGGCTGAGCGAGATGGTTGGGAGCGGCGCGCTGGGCACGGATCGGTCGATGCGCACGCTCGGTATGACGGAGGTAGCGGAGGAGGCGCTCGAGCGACTGCCGGAACGGCATCGCGCGATGATCGCTTCGTACACGATGGGTGTGAACGCGGGATTGCAATCGCTCGGGGCGCGGCCGCCGGAATATTGGGCGCTGCGGGTGAAGCCTGAGCCGTGGCGGGAGCGGGATTGCATGCTGGTGGCGCTGTCGATGGCGTGGGGGCTGGAGATGGGGCACCGGATGGAGGCGACGCGCGCGGGGCTTGGCGCGGTGCTTCCGGCGGAGCTGGTGGGCTTCCTGACGCCCGAGTTCGGGTTGTTCGATGCGCCGATCGATGGGACGGCCACGCCCGGGCTTGCGCCGATTCCCGAAGGGCTGCGCGCGGCGGCGCCGATTGGTGCGCGCGATGCGGAGGAGCGCGCGGTGCCGGAGGGTTCGAACGGGTTTGTGGTGTCGGGGGCGATGACGCGGTCGGGCGGTGCGATGCTGGCGAGCGACATGCACCTCGGGCTTGATGTGCCTAATACCTGGTACCGCGTGCAGATGGAGTGGGGTGATAAGCGTGTGGTTGGTGTGTCGCTCCCGGGGGTGCCGAGTGTGGCGGTGGGGTCGAACGGTGATGTCGCGTGGGGGTTCACGAACACGACGGGCGATCACGCGGATTACATCCTGATCGAGACGGACCCTGATGACCCGATGCGGTACCGGACGCCGGATGGGTGGGAGCGGTTTGTGATTCGCGAGGAGTGGATCGGCGTGAAGGGCGCTGAGCCGGTGCGGCACCTTGTGCGCGAGACGAAGTGGGGTGCGGTGGTGGATGATGATACGGCGACGGGCATGCCGCGGGTCTTGAAGTGGATGATGCTCGAGCCGGGGTGGTTCAATCTGAACCTGTTCGACATGATCGACGCGACGGATGCGCGGCGGGGCGCGGACATCGCGGCGTCGTGGTACGGGCCGTCGCAGAACGCGATGATTGCTGACAAGAACGGCGGGATCGCGTGGACGGTGACGGGCGCGGTGCCGCGGCGCGTGGGGTTTGACGGGCGGTTGCCGGTTTCGTGGGCGGACGGCGCGCGGATGTGGGACGGCGTGATTGAAGATGATGACCGGCCACGGATCGTTGATCCTGCGAGCGGGTATCTGGTGACGGCGAATAACCGGACGCTTGAGGCGGAGCGGGCGCGGGTGCTGGGCACGCACTGGGCGAACGGCTCGCGCGCGGGCCGGATCATGGAACTGCTCGACGGGCGCACGGGGTTGACCGAGCGCGATGTGCTGGCGGTGCAGCTGGATACGAACTCGGCGGTGCACGCGGAGTATGCGGAGCATCTGCGGGACCTCGTGCCGGCGATGCGCGACGAGATTCCGGAGGGCTGGGACGGCGAGGCGTCGGCGGAGTCGCGCGTGTTCCCGCTCGTTGACCGATGGGCGGGCAATCTTCGGGATGCGCTGCTGCGGCCGGTGATGGATGCGTGCGGGCGCGCTGATCCGGGGTTCCGGTATTCGTGGTTCATGGATGACGACTGGGTGATGCGGCTATTGCGCGAGCGGCCGGCGTCGTGGGTGCCTGATGGGTACGACTCATGGGAAGCGCTGGCGGCGGCGTGTGTGCCCAAGGACGAGCTCGGTTCGTGGGGCGAGCGCAACCGCGCGAACATCCGCCATCGGTTGTCGCCTTATGCGCCCGAGTGGGCGCAGGAGTGGGTGGGCGCGTGGCTGGATATGGCGCGTGATCCGCTGCCCGGCGCGGGGCTGACGGTGCGCGTGCAGACTTCGAGGTTCGGCGCGTCGGAGCGGCTGGTGGTGACGCCGGGGCGTGAGGAGGAGGCGGTGTTCCATATGCCGGGCGGGCAGTCGGGGCACTTTCTGTCCGGGTATTACCGGGCGGGGCACGAGGCGTGGGTGGAGGGGGTTGCCACGGGATTGGTGGCGGGTGAGCCCGAGCACACGATGGTGCTGGAGCCGCGGGACTGACGGGACGATGGAGTTCGATGGGTTGCCACCCCCCCCGCGGCGCGGGTATCCTCTCCGGTCCCCTGTCTCTCTGAGCGGGGCCACGAAACGGGCGATTGGCGCAGTTGGCTAGCGCGCATCGTTGACATCGATGAGGTCACTGGTTCGAGCCCAGTATCGCCCACTTGAAGACCTTCAAGGAACACCCCCGCACGGAAGTGTGGGGGTGTTTTTTGGTATGACGGTGCGCGATCGCGCGGTCAACCTTTTTGATCGAACATCCAGGAGGCGCCCATTGTCCCATCCGGCACCGATTTCATCCGTTGCTTCGATCGGGGGGAGGATCTCGAAGACCGCCGGGGGGCACCTCGATCGTCTCATCCGCCACATCGTTCGCGGAAATAGCATCACGAAGGACGATCGGATGGCTCGGCTCATCACCGGCGAGCCGCACCCCTTCGGGAACTTCGTGATCTTTGCCGATGGCGTCGAGCGGGAGGAAATCCCGCGACGCATCGAGCCGCTGACGACGCTCGATGTTCCGGCGGGGGCGTTCTTCCCCGGCGCGGTGGCGGAGTCGGTGGCGCGGTGTGTTGAGGAGCGGGGATTCGAGCCCCACGGCGCGATGCCAGCGATGGCCGCGGACATTTCGGCGTTGACGAGGCCGGAGTTGCCCGAGGGGTACACATTCTCCCGGGTCGGGCGCGGCGGCGCGTCGGATGATTGGGCGCGCGGCCTGGCGACGGGATACGAGATTCCGATCGGGCTGGCGGAACTCTTTTCACCCAACACGATCGGCGGCGGCGATGGCCGTGATGCGTCGGTGCGGTGCTATGCGATTCGGAACGCCGGCGGGCAGGTTGTCTGCACCTCGATGTTGTTTCTCGCTGACGGTGTGGGCGGGATCTACTGCGTTTCGACGGTTCCGGATGAACGCGGGCGGGGCCTGGGCGCGTACGCCACGGTGCAGCCGCTCCGCGAGGCGCACGAGATGGGGTATCGGGTCGGCATTCTTCAGTCTTCGCCGCAGGGACACTCGGTGTACGCCAGGGCGGGGTTTGTGGATGTGGGCGAGGTGCCGATGTTCGTGCGGATTCCGGGCGCGGGGGCCTAGTTGAGGTGCGGATTTGCGTTCGTCGGTGCCGACGATGGGCGGGGGAGCGTTCGTTCGGGGACGGTGGTGCTCACCCCACGATCAAGGCCCTGTGTGCTGACGGGGACTTGTCGCTCTAGCACTACAGTTTTTCAGAGCGGCGACGGCTTGAGGTCGCTCCGCAGGTAGAGCGGGTGACGGGGTGCGCCGGACATTGAGCGGGCCAAGCAGTGGAGGCGCGCGATCGGTTCGATAATTCGACGCACTTCGCGTGCCCGCGGCTCGGCGAACTTCCACGCGCCCCATGCGGCGACAACAAGATCAGCGCTTCGCGTTGCGGCGCGAATATGGTCGTCGTTGTCAGGGCCAACGGCTGAGTCGAGAGCCGCGTGGAGGTCGGCGGGTCTTGTGGCGCGGAAGGCGTAGAGGTTGACGACTTCGAGCCGAGCGAATCCCCAAGCACGCGCATAGTTTGTGCATTTGCGGATCGTGGGATCATCTTGCGAGGCGTCGGCAGTACTAGGGTTGAGCATGATGAAGAGTGCTGTCTCGGTTCCGGGGGACCAATGGCGAGAGAGTCGATAGCGATATGTGCCGCAAGGGGAGACGATTGCGTCGGCGTTAGACATTCAAACGACCATACAAGTTCAGCACCGCTTGCGTCTTCGACGACAAGCGGTGGCACCCGAATAAGCCAACTGCCTATCGAGTCATCCGAAACAGCACCGTCACCGCGTTGTAGTAGTCACGGGTTTCGCCGATGCGTTGCAAGCCGATCTTTTCGAGCACGCGCTGGGAGGCGGTGTTTTCGGGATAGGTGACGGCGATGAGTTCGGGGACGTTCGGGCCGGCGGCTGAGAAGGCCCAATCCTTCGCGGATTTGGCGGCCTCGGTCGCGAAGCCCTGGCCCCACGCGGACTTGGCGAGGCGGTAGCCGATCTCGATCTCGGGGCCGCGGGCGCTGAAGTCGGCGAAGTCGGTGCCGGAGCGGGCGATGGGGTAGAGCAGGGTGTCGCCGATGATGCGGCCTTGGTGGAGGACGGCGAAGGGGCCGAAGCCCTTGCGTTCCCAGCAGAGGATGCAGTTGCGGAGTGATTGCTCGACGCGGTCGCGGGGTCGGGGCTTGCCGTCGCCGATGTACTTGCAGACCTCGGGGTCGGCGAAGATGTGCGCGAAGGCGTCGAGGTCGTCCATCGTTGGCGGGCGGAGCGTAAGGCGGGGCGTGGTGAGGGTTGCGCCCATCTCAGTTGTCATCAAGTCGGTCCTCATCCTGGATTCTCTCCAAGACCACGGCTGTCCCTGAAGCCGCGACCATCATCATGCCGTTTTGCTGTCCGAGCACTTCGTAATCAAGGTCCACGCCAATAACTGCGTTTGCACCCAGTTGAATCGCCCGGTCTTGCAGTTCCGAGAGTGCGATGTCGCGTGCCTTCTGGAGCTCTCGTTCGTAAGCCGCCGATCGACCGCCGACAATGTCACGGATACCGGCGAATAGATCCTTGAAGAGATTCGCACCGAGAATCGCTTCGCCGTTCACGATCCCGCAATATCGAGTAATTCGATTGCCCTCGACATGAGGTGTGGTCGTAACGACCATTTGTTGAAGGATTTGCGGTTTGGTGGAGTCTCGACGCGGCCAAATCTGAATCGCGGGTGGTGGGTCTATTCGGACGATGGACCTTACCGAGATTTGTCGGTTCTGTAGCAACTCGAAGAGGCGAGATTCATCAGGGGCACCGAGTTCCCAACTCTTGCCGGAAGTTTCCGTCACTCGGAAACGCATCATGGTTCGCCTCCATCGTGTAATGCGTTCGTGTTTAGAAGATTGTTCATCGCTCCCTCCAGTTCGGGGAATCGGAACTCGAAGCCGTCATGTTTCAGGCGGGCGGGCACGCAGTAGCGCCCGAAGATCGCGAGTTCGGGGCCGGTGCGGAGCAGGAGCGGCGCCC
>CALFMQ010000081.1 GCA_937879825.1 uncultured Phycisphaerales bacterium | reverse complement strand
AACTGCGTCCGCCGTTCCCAACCCGACACCGCGCACGCATCCGATGAGGAAACGAGTGGGGGGGCGGGGCTGTTTCTCCTCGACACCATCGGCGAACTCCGCAAGGCCTACGCCCTCGCCGACCTCATCGTCGTCGGCCGCTCCTTCGACCCGCTCTTCGGCTCCGACCCCATGGAGCCCGCAGCCCTTTGCAAGCCCATCGTCATCGGCCCCAATGTCGAAGACTTCAAGACCACCGTCGCCGCCATGCTCGCCGACGACGCCATCGTCCAGACGACCGCCGCCGACCTCCCGCGCACACTCGCAGACCTCATGTCTAACAAACAACGCCGTGACCAGCTCGCGCAGAACGCCCGCGACTGCGTCATCCAGCACCAGGGCGCAACCAAGGGCCACGCCCAACTCATCCGTGAACAACTCTTGCCCCCTCTCCCTTTGGAATAGAAAGTGGGCAAGGCCAACAGGTGAGGGCTTATTCGCACTTTCTTGACACTCACTTCATTTGTGTTCTGTGCTTTGTGCTTTGTGATTTCCTTACCGTGTGCTCTTGTGGTGAGTTTCAGATCATGAACGAGTCCGAACTCCTCCAACACATCTACCTACGATCCGCCGGATTGAGTGCGGCGGGAGGGCGTCGCGACATCATCGTCGGCCCCGGTGACGACACCGCCGTCCTCGCAATCGGGACAGAGTCGGTGCTCCTCACCGTCGATCAACTCGTTGCGGGCCGCCACTACGACCCCGCAGCAACACCCATCGACCTCATCGCGCGCAAGGCCATCGCCCGCTCCGTCTCCGACATCGCCGCCATGGCAGGCACACCCACGGCCGCGCTCGCCACCGGTTGTCTGCCCCACGACTACTCGAACGCCGACGAACTCTTCGATCGCATGGCCCATTGGGCCAGGCACTTCGGCTGCCCCCTCATCGGGGGCGATATCGCAACCTCCGACAACGACCCCGTCCTAACCGTCACCCTCATCGGCGCGCCCCACCCCATCCGCGGCCCCGTCCTCCGCTCCACAGCCAAACCCGGAGACGCCGTGTATGTGACCGGTCGCATCGGCAACTCGTACAACTCAGGCCGACACCTCTCCTTCGAACCCCGCCTCCGCGAAGCCCGCGCCCTCGCGGACATGCTCCGCCTCAACCTCCACGCCCTGATCGACATCTCCGACGGGCTCGGCCGTGACGCCGCACGAGTCGCCGCCGCTTCAGACGTTCGCATCGACATCGACACCGCACGCATCCCCCTCCACACCGACGCACCCGACGCCCTCCGCGCGCTCGCCGACGGCGAAGACTACGAACTCCTCTTCACCGCACCCGAGCCACTGCAACTCCCAGACGCGATCAACGGCACACCGCTCACCCGCATCGGCTCCGTCACCGCGCCCGCAACCGATCGCCCCGCCGGTGCCTACGCTACCGACAACGCCGGCAACATCATCAATCTCGAGCACGCCGGCTGGGACCACCAATGACCGCGACCGAGCGCACCATCACACGCACCACACACTCGGAGTCCGAAACCGAGCAACTCGCAGCCCAACTCGCGCGCGCCCTCAAACCCGGCGACTGCATCGCGCTCCACGGCCAACTCGGCGCGGGCAAAACCCGCTTCGTCCGAGGCCTCGCCCAGGGGCTCAACGTCAACCCCGCGCAGGTCTCATCGCCCACCTATGTCCTCATGCAGGAATACACACAAACTGAGAGTAGGGGGGGTGGGGGGAGTGGGGGGGGCGGGGGGGCGATCATTCACATCGACGCCTACCGCCTGCCCGAGGGCGACGATCTCTCCTCACTCGGCCTGGATGCCCACGAACTCGACGACGCCATCCTCGTCGTCGAATGGGCGCAGCGCATCGCCGATGCACTCCCCCATGATCGCTTCGAGATCACCATCACCCACGCCAACAATAATGAGCGCACCATCGTGATCGAACCACCCAAGGGCAGAACCATCGACCTCAACTCCACCGAGCACCACCGCTGCCGCGCCTGCAACACAACCATCAAGCAGGACTCGAAGCACTTCCCCTTCTGCTCCAACCGCTGCCGGATGTCCGACCTCAACAAGTGGTTCTCCGGCGACTACAAAATCTCCCGCGAGATCAAGGACGCCGACCTCGACGCGCTGGATTGAGTCTCGGGTGCTATGGCTCGACCCGCGCGAAGCGAGGGCGAGCCATGTTGGGATGTACAACTCAACCCTTCGACGCGAACACCTGGAACCG
>CALFMQ010000080.1 GCA_937879825.1 uncultured Phycisphaerales bacterium | reverse complement strand
TGCGGCGTTCGGGTATCTCATCGCACGCTCGAGCAACGATCCGACCTTCGCTGTTGAGGAGTCGTACTACGAGAAGGGTCTCGATTGGGACACGCACATGGCGCAGGAGCGCCGGAACGCGGAATTGGGTTGGCGTGTTGCGGCACGGGTCGGTGACGCGGGCGCGGGCGTGCGCGAGTTGTTGCTGACGGTTATTGATCGTGATGCGCGGCCCGTCGGGGGAGCGCTGATCGGCGTCGAGGCCTTCGCGAACGTGCGCGCTTCGGAGAAGCACGAACTCTCGGGCGTGACTGACGGGGCGGGCGTGTGCGTTGTCCGTGTGCCCGAAGGTGTGCCGGGCGTCTGGGAGGCGCGGGTGCGTGTGACCGCCGGCACCGGCAGACTGTTCACCGAGACCGTTCGGTTTGAGATGCCCGAGGGGGAAGGGGCTCGCCCATGATGACGCTCGCGGTGACTGTGTTCCTGGCGTCGTTGCTCGGGAGTCTGCATTGCGCCGGGATGTGCGGGGCGTTTGTGGCGTTTGCCGTCGGCGCGGATCCGGGGTCGGGCGCGCCGAAGTCGCTCCTGCATGTGGCGTACAACCTCGGGCGGCTCGGCACCTACACCGTGCTGGGCGTGATCGCGGGTGTCGTGGGCGCGGGGCTTGATCTGGGCGGCTCGATGGTCGGGGTGCAGCGGGCGGCTGCGATCGGCGCGGGCGGGATCATGGTGTTGTTCGGCGGGGCGATGCTGCTGCGTTCGCTGGGGGTTGCGGTGCCGAAGTTGAGGCCGCCGAAGTTCATGCAGCGAGTGGCGGGCAAGGGGATGGGTGCCGCGATGAAGCGGACGCCGGTTGTGCGCGCCGCGGCGACCGGGTTGCTGACCACGCTTCTGCCATGCGGGTGGTTGTACGCGTTTGTCGTCGTGGCTGCGGGCACGGCGGACCCGGCGGAGGGCGCGATGGTCATGGCGTTCTTCTGGATGGGAACGCTCCCGGTGATGATCGCGGTAGGTGCGGGCGTGCAGAAGCTGGCGGGTGTGCTGGGCAGGCACGCCCCGGTGGTTGCGGCGCTTGCGATCACGATCGCGGGGATTGTGACGGTGATCGGTCGCGCGACGATGGGCCCGATCGGCGGGTCGATGCGTGTGATTCCTGCGAGCGCGACGAGCGGGAACGGAACGGGGTTGATCGAGCAAGTGGAGTCGCTCGACTCCGGGGACATGCCGTGCTGTCATGGTGGCGACTGAAGCACCATTCCGAACTGAAGCACCCTCCCGACTTGATGTGCGGTGCGCGCACTGCGGGCTGCCGGTGGCGAGCGGCCTGATCGATCCGGGCGCGGACGAGCAGTTCTGTTGCCATGGGTGCCGCGGCGCCCGCGAGTTGATCTGCTCGCTGGGGCTTGACGGGTATTACCGCATACGCGGCGAAGGGGCGGCTGGTGAACTGTCTGCGGTGGCCAGCGGACGCACCTACGAGGAGTATGACCACGAGGCGTTTCTCGGGCGGTACGCGGAGCCGCTTGGTGATGGGTCGATGCGCGTGCGGTTTATCGCATGTTCGATTCACTGCGCGGCGTGCGTGTGGCTGATCGAGAAGTTGCCGCGGATTGTGGACGGTGTGATCGAAGCTCGGGTCGACCTCGGGCGGCGGTCGGTGGAGGTGCGGTGGGATCCGGCGCGTGTCGCGTTGTCGCGGATCGCGCGGCAGATGGACGGGCTGGGGTATGGGCCCTCGCCTTGGCGTGGGCGGGCGCGGCACGAGGCGGAGCGGCGGCACAACCGGGACATGATCGTGCGTCTGGGCGTTTCGGGTGCGCTGGCGGGCAATGTGATGCTGATCTCGTTCGCGTTGTACGGCGGCGTGTTCCACGGGATCGACGCGCTATACGAGTCGCTGTTCCGGTGGGTGTCGCTGCTGTTGTCGGTCGTGTCGCTGGTGTGGCCGGGCTCGGTGTTCTTCCGCGGGGCGTTGGCGTCGCTCAAGACACGCTCGCTGCACATGGACACGCCGGTGGCGCTGGGGCTGCTGGCGGGCGGGGTGTCGGGGGCGATCAATACTGTGCGGGGCACCGGGGAGGTGTACTTCGACTCCGTGACGGCGCTGGTGTTCCTGCTGCTCGTCGGGAGATACCTGCAGCATCGGAAGCAGCAGCGCGCCTCGGATGCGCTGGAGTTGCTCGGTGCGGTGACGCCGTCATCGGCTCGGCTGGTCGCGGGGGACGATGTGCGGCGGGTGCCGATCGAGGCGCTGCAGGCGGGGGATGTGGTTGAGGTGTTGGCGGGCGAGGTGGTGCCGGCGGACGGCGAGGTCTCGCGGGGCGATTCGAGCATGGATTATTCGGTGCTGACCGGCGAGTCGGCGCCTGTTGAGACGCGGGCGGGCGATGCCGTGCCCGCGGGTGCTGTGAACCTGAGCGCTGTGATTCGCGTTCGCGTATCGGCAACGGGAGAGGCGACACGGATCGGGCGGTTGATGTCGCTTGTTCGTGATGCGGCGATGCACCGCGCGCCGATCGCGCGGCTCGCGGACCGCGTGGCGCAGCGGTTCATCGCCGTCGTGCTGACGCTCGCGGTGGTGACTTTCGGGGTGTGGATGGTTGTTGAGCCGTCGCGTGCGCTGGGGAATACCGTGGCGCTGCTGATTGTCACCTGTCCCTGCGCGCTGGGGCTCGCGACGCCGCTGGCGCTGGCGGCTTCGATCGGGAGGGGTGCGCAGCACGGGTTCCTGATCAAGGGGGGCGACTCGCTCGAAGCGCTGGCCCATCGGGGCGGGACGATTGTGCTCGACAAGACCGGAACGATCACGCGGGGGATGGTGTCGCTGGTCGAGTGGATCGGGGATGAGGAGGCCAAGGCGCTGGTCGGTGCGGGTGAACGGGACTGTGCGCATCCGATCGCTCGGGCGCTCGCCCGGGCGCTTGATACCGAGGGTTTGGTGGTGGAGCGGAGCGCGTACGAGCACGGCGGCGGCCTGACGGCGCGCGTCGATGGGCGCGAGTTGGTGATCGGATCGCCCGAGTTTGTTGAGGAGCGCGTGGGAGGCGTCGATCGCGCGTTTGGGGACGCGATCGAGTCGGCGGGCGCACGGGCGCTGACGCCGGTGGTTGTTGCCGTGGATGGGCGGGTTTCGGCGCTGGCGCTCCTGGGTGATCCGGTTCGGGATGACGCGAGCGAGATGATCGGGCGGGCCCGGGCGATGGGCTGGGATGTCGTGATGCTGTCGGGTGATCATCCGCGGGTGGCGCTCGCTGTGGGCGAGCGGCTCGGGCTGGAGGCGTCGGCTTCGATCGGCGGGGCGACGCCTGAGCAGAAAGCGGCGTTTGTGCGCGCTTGCTCGGCGCGGCCGGTTGTGATGGTCGGTGATGGGGTGAACGATGCCGCTGCCATGATGAGCGCGGATGTGGGTGTCGCGGTGCATGGCGGGGCGGAGGCCTCGATGCAGGCGGCGGATGTGTACCTCTCGAACCA
>CALFMQ010000079.1 GCA_937879825.1 uncultured Phycisphaerales bacterium | reverse complement strand
CCACCGCGCGCATCAGGCCCGTGTTGCCCTCCTGGATGATGTCCAGGAACGACAGCCCGCGATTGCGATACTTCTTGGCGATCGACACGACCAGCCGCAGGTTGCCCGCCGACAAATCGCGCTTCGCCTGCTCGTACTCCCAGAACACATCGTCGAGAAGCTTCACCCGTGCCGCCAGCTGCTCCGGGCTCTCCAGCGCGATCGCCACGAAGCCCTGAAGCTCGTCGCGCATCATCGCGATGTCCTCGGAGTCGTAACGCTCCGGGTGCTTCTCCGCCTTCTTCAGCTCCTTGATCAGGTCCTGCATCTTCTGCGAGTACGCGCGGAGCTTCTTGTGAATCGGCGCGATGCGGCTCGTGCGGAGCGTCGTCTCCTCGCAAAGGGTCGCCAGCTTCCGCCGACGCACATTGATCCGGTCCTGAATCGCCTTCGCCTTGTCCGCCTCACCCGACGCGATGAACTGGAGCATCGCGTCCCAGTCCTCGCGGTTCTTCGCGAGAATCAGCTTCATCGTCTTCACGTTGTAAGGAATCCGCGAAGCGACCTTTTCCTTGTGGTTCTCCTCCGCCGTCGAGATCCGCATCGTCCGGTCGAACGGCAACTCGCCCCGCTGCACCTGCTCGAGAATCTCGACCGCCAACTCGATCGCGCAGTCGCTCTCCAGAACGCGACGCCGGAAAATCATCCGCGTCGTCTCGATCTTCTTCGCAAGGCGAATCTCTTCCTCGCGCGTGAGCAACGGAATCGTGCCCATCTGCGTCAGGTACATCCGAACCGGGTCATCGATCCGCTTCGTGTTGTTCTCCGCGGCCAGTTCCGCCTCGAGCTGCTCCTGCGCCTCCTGATCCAACTCGCCCAGCGCCGGAGGAATCGCCAGCAGCGAGCCGCCCTCCTCGCCGTCCGCCGAGTCCTCGATCACCGGCTCCGGCTCGGGCTTGACGGGCATCTCGCCGCGCTTCCGCATCTCGCGCCACACCTCCGCCTTGAACTCGCGCAGGTCCAGCATCCGGAGCCCCAGCGCATCGACATGCACCAGGACATCATCGATCCGCTCGGGATCAACCATCTCGTCCGGCAGCGCGCTGTTCAACTCCTCGTATCCCATCCAACCACGACGGGAAGCAAGCTGGAGAAGATCATTCACAACAGGATCAATCGCCGTCATACCCGTTTCGCTCCTGTTCCCTATCTGTCAAGCCGTTGTCATCCAACCGCTGTTCAGTGCCAACACTTCAAGACCACCCGCTACGAAATCACCCTCGGCCGCGCAAGCGGATTGCCGCCGAGCTCCTTGTGACGATCGCGAAACGCCTCCAGCGCCGCGCCGACACGCGCCAAACTGTCTCTCTCTCCGCGCTCCCCGTCCTCGGCGCTGGCGGCCTCGGTGCGCACACGCCGGATGCAGTCATTCCACATCCGAATATGACGCTCCGCGTCGCCTTCCGTGCTCCGATCGACTTCCGCGATCATCGCAACCACCGACTCTCGCTGCGTGGGGTCTTCTAAAGTCGCGAGCAACCCTTCGCTCGAAGGTGTGTGCTCCAGGATGAAAGACCCGACACTCGCCGCGATCCCCGATAAGGGGCCCGAACCGTAGGCCACCGCCTCAACGATGTCACGCGCGTCCCCTTGAAAATCTCGGGCCAGTTCCGGCCTCGCCAGAAGACACGCCAGCGCATGCTCTCGCGCCGTCTTCGGCACGATCTTTGCAACACGCTTCTCGCCCTCACCACCCCGATCCCGGGGCCGAGAACGCACCGACGCCACCGCTGCCACCACGATCGAGGGGTCCACCCCCGCCACCGACGCCAGACGCTTGATCACCGTCTGCCTGCGAATCGGCGACAGCGAAGACAACCCCATCTCCGCGAAGCGCACGACCTGCGCCTCCACCTCCTGCGCCCACGCCAACGACCCCGCACGCACCCCACGATCGATAAGCCGCTGGCGGACCCTGCGAATCTGGAACTCCAGCGCCGGCTCCGCGGCCCCCAGCACCTCCGAGAACCGCGCCCCGCCCTCGCCCTCCTTCAAAAGATCATCCGGATCGCTCCCCGCCGGAAGGATCGCGACATCGACATCCATCCCCTCCCCGAAGAAGACCTCGCACGCGCGCTCCGCGGCCTTCTCGCCCGCCGTGTCGCCGTCAAACAGCAACACAACCCGGTCGCACAAACGCCGCACCTGCGAAACATGGCCGTGCGTGAACGCCGTCCCGAGCGTCGCCACAACATGCGCAAACCCGTGCTGATGGCACGCGATCACATCCGTGTACCCCTCCGTGATCACGCACACACGCGACTCACGAATCGCGCTGCCCGCAGCGTGAATCCCGTACAGCGTCGATCCCTTGTGGAACAACGCCGACTCCGGAGAGTTCAGGTACTTCGGCTCGTCCTCTTCCTTCAACTTCCGCCCGCCGAACGCGATCGGCCGCCCGATCTGATCCAGAATCGGGAACATCAACCGACTCCGGAACGCGTCGTACCAGCCGCCCCCCTGCTCGCGCCGCTTGATCAGACCCGCCGCCGCGAACGCCGCAAAGTCGAGCCCCTTGCCCTCGATCACCTTCACCAGCCCGTCCCAGCGATCGGGCGAAGCCCCAACCCCGAACCGCTCAACCATCTCATCGCTCATCCCGCGCCGCTTGACCAGCGCCCGCGCCGCCGCCCCGTGCTCCGGATGCCGGTAGATCGCGCGGAAGAAGTCCCACGCCGTCCGGTTCGCGCGCGCCAGTTCATCGCGAGATACCCCCGCGCCCTCACCCTCAACCCCCGTCTTCGCCCCGCCCTTCCAGGGAGTCAGTTCGATCCCCGCCCGGTCCGCCAACACCCGCAATGCCTCACGGAACTCCATCCCGTGGAACTTCATCATGAAGTCGAAAGCATTGCCCCCCGATCCGCACGAAAAGCAATGGAACATGTGCTTATGCGGAACCACGCACATCGACGGCTTGTGATCGTCATGGAAGGGGCACAGCCCGACATACTCCCGGCCCTTGGGCCGGAGCGTGACATGCTCGCCGATCAGACGCACGATGTCAGTCGCATCGAGCACCTTCCGACGATCTTCTGCCCCATCGTGCAGCGCACTCACGATCGGTCTACACCCTGTCTCATGAGGCCCGCAGAATCACCCATCCGCGGGCGGGCCAGAGAAACAACATCACAACCGGGTCAATACCCGGCGCGGCAACGAGCCAACAAACACAGTCAATCGACTTGTCCGCTCGTCGCTCCTCGACTCGTGTTGATGGTTCGTTCGGGGATTGTCTGGAGGACCCGAGTTCCGAACCGCTATTTTCGAGGCAGGCGAGCTATCAGATGACAAAACGCTAGCACAGGCCCAACGACCGTCAAATGCTGCGCGCCGGATCACCTTCGAATCGCATCGATTACCCCTACTTTTTCATTGACACAAACCCAGAACCCGCTCTCGCGTACCATCCCGCCCCCCGACCATGAGCAACACACGATGCGAGTCCGTCTTCTCGGGTAGGGTCCAGGGCGTCGGCTTCAGAGCCACAACCCTGCGGCTCGCGCAACCATTGCGCATCACCGGATTCGTCAGGAACCAACCCGACGGCTCCGTCTACCTCGTCGCCGAGGGCCCCCCAGAAGAAATCCACAAACTCCACTCGACAATCACCGACACCATCGGTCATCTCGTCCACAACCGAACCGACAGGTTTTCCACACCCACCGACGAGTTCACCGACTTCGACATCCGCAGATAACCCCCGCGCACAAAGACCCTCCACCATGCTCATCCTCTTCGATGTCGACGCCACGCTCATCACCACATCCCGCCTCGGCATCGCCGCCATGGGCTGCGCCGGCCGCGAACAGTTCGGCGATCACTTCAACGAGAACACCGTCGAGTACGCCGGCCGCCTCGACCCCCTCATCATCGCCGACCTCCTCGCCGCCCACGATCAGCCCGCAACACCCGACACGATCAACACCTTCCACGCCGGCTACCGCACGCACCTGGCGCGCCTCCTCGCCGAGAAGAACACCGCCAAGACCTGCCCCGGCGTCCCCCAGCTCCTCGATGCGCTCTTCGCCATCGACGGCCTCACCATCGGCCTCCTCACCGGCAACTTCCCCGACACCGGACGCATCAAACTCTCCGCCGCAGGCATCAACCCCGACCGCTTCCACATCCATATCTGGGGCAACGACTCGCCGCACAACCCGCCCGCGCGCAACCACCTGCCCGGCGTCGCGCTCCAGCGCTACCACGCGCTCCACACGCGCCACGCCGACCCGTCGCGCACATGGATCGTCGGCGATACGCCCCACGACATCGCCTGCGCCCGCGCGCACAACTGCCGCTCCCTCGGGGTTGCCACCGGCATGTTCACCGAAGACGATCTCCGCAGCGCCGGCGCCGACAGAGTCGCGCCCGACCTCTCGCCAACACAGGAGATCATCCATTGGCTGACGACGCACGAGAAACCGGCTCACCGCTGAACCCGACGCCCGCCGCCAAACGCATCGCCTCGATCGATGTGCTCCGCGGTTTCGCCCTGCTCGGCATCCTCGTCATGAACATCCCCACGTTCGCCTACATCGAGGCCGCGTGGCTCAATCCGAACGTCCAGGGCACAGACGGCGCCCCCGATCGCATCGCGTGGCTCATCTCACATCTCTTCTTCGACCTGAAGATGATGGCAATCTTCTCCATGCTCTTCGGCACCGGAATCGTCATGATCCGAGACCGCGCCAGGGAACGGGGCCGCGGCCCTCGGGTCCACTACCGAAGAATGCTCTGGCTGCTCCTCATCGGACTCGCGCACGCCTACCTCATCTGGGAAGGCGACATCCTCGTCGCATACGCCATGTGCGGCATGCTCCTGTATGTCCTGGCCCGGCTGCGCCCCAGGTGGCTCATCCCCATCGGGCTGGCACTCATGCTCGGCGCGCCGGTCATGAACATCCCTTTCGGCCGCATGCTCGAGCAGGGCCGCGAACTCTCGCTGGCCGCGCAAGCCGACGACGCCATCGAGTTCACCAAGGCCGAGCAACAACTCGTCGACGCATACGAAGACGCCCGAAAGGATTTCGAGTTCGAACCCGAGTCCTTCGAGAAGCAGGCCGCCACCTTCACCGGCAGCTACGCCGACCGCTTCGCGCCCCGCGCCAAGGCTTCCCTCGCGTGGCAAACGTTCCTCTTCCTCGTCTGGGGAGTCTGGCGCGTCGGGGGCCTCATCGTGCTCGGCATGGGCCTCTTCAAACTCGGGCTCTTCTCGGCGCACCTGGCGGCCAGAACCTACGCCTTACTCGCCGTCATCGGATACGCCGCCGGCCTCCCGGTGATCTGGTTCGGCGCGAAGGAGATGATCAACCACAACTACGACTTCGTATACCTCTTCCAGATCGGCTGGTGGTACAACTACGCCGCGAGCATCCTCGTGGCGCTCGCGCATGTCTCCGTCGTCATGCTCATCTGCAGAGCGGGCGTCCTGACACCATTCCGCAACGCCCTCTCGGCCGTCGGACGCATGGCGCTCACAAACTACCTCGCGCAATCCATCATCTGCGCCCTGCTCTTCTACGGCTACGGCTTCGCCCTCTGGGGAAGACTCTCGCGCGCCGAACTCCTCGCGGTCGTCGCCGCGATCTGGACAGCCCAGTTGCTCTGGTCGCCGCTCTGGCTCGCCCGCTTCCGTTTCGGACCGATGGAATGGGCCTGGCGCTCGCTCACCTATTGGAAACGACATCCGATGCGAATCGACTCACGCGACTGAGTCATCCTCGTCGTCCGACTCCGCGAGCAAATCCCCCGGATCGCCCATCGGCCCGAACATGTTGAGCGTCCCGCAATGCGGGCACGCCAGCCCGTGCACGCCGTGCCCCTGCGCCGACAAATCCTCACCGCAGGTCCAGCACGTCTGCTTCTGCATCCCGGATGTCAACCGGCTCACCGTCACCGTCACCGCCGCAACAACAATCGGCACCATCACCCACACCGGCAGCGCCGAGATCGTCGCCACCAGCGCGATCGGCACGCCGATCACCGCCACCAGCGCACGCAGGCGTACCTTGCCCAGCCATGTCATGCCCTGCGTATGCGTGGGTTCGGACTTCCTGGTCACGAGCCGGGCTCCATTTCAATGCGACAGGATCGCCGCGGATTGTAGCGACGCTCCGGCGCCGCTCCACCCGCCCGCCATAACTCACATCGGACGATATTTGTCAATAACCGAGCGAATCTTCTTGGGCGACGGCATGTTCCGCACCAGCACCTCGATACCGTCCTGGCCCGAACTCGAAATCCCCACGCTCCCCACACGCAACACCCGATCAACGAACGACTGCTCGACCTGAATATTCCGAACATGGTCGTGCAGCACCTCGCTCGTCGCCCGGCTGAAAAGCCCCTTCCGCTGAATCGTCCGCTTGTTCGTGATCTCCAGCGCCATCCCCCGCGTCACGATCAACCACCACACCGCCAGCGGCACCCAGCACAGCCCCGCCGACACCGCCAGCACCTTCAGATTCGTCCCGGTCTTCATCTCCGTCAGCCACCAGAGCACACCCGTCAGCACCAGCGGAAAAAACGCCAACCCCAGCGTCAAGAACGGCGACCCGCGCCAGAACGCCGGCCGCACCATCATCACCGCCGCCTCGGGGCCCGAGTCCGGCGGCAGCCCCGCGGCGCTCGCGCGATCAACCGCGCCGCCTCCCGGCGGCACTTTGTTCATGTCGCCGCAGAAGGGGCTATCAAGCTGCGTGCCCGCCTTCGTGTCATC
>CALFMQ010000078.1 GCA_937879825.1 uncultured Phycisphaerales bacterium | reverse complement strand
ACTCTACGACGGCAAGCGCACCGACATCCTCGAGCGCATCGCCGCCGCCCACCCAATCACCGCGCCGCTCGCCCGCCAACTCATCAAACTCACATCCCATGACGACGCCCGCATCCAGTCCGGCGCGACCTGGCTCATCCTCCACCACGCCCGCGCCGGGCACACCTACACCCCCGCCGCGACGCGCGATCTGCTTGCGCTCCTCGGCGATAATCTGCACTGGGAAGCAACGCTCAATCTTCTCCAGACACTCCCGCACCTTGCGATCGGCGACGCCGCGCTCCCCGCGCTGCGCAGGGCGCTGAAGCGTCTCATCAAATACGACAACAAGTTCGTCCGCGCCTGGGCGTACAACGGCTTCGCCGTCCTCGCGCGCAAGCACCCACAACTCGCGGGTGAAGCCGAGCAAATGCTCGCCAAGGGCGAACAGGACGAGGCCGCCTCCGTCCGCGCCCGTGTCCGCAACGCGCGAAAGGGCAAGTAGACGACCCACATCTCAAGAACGAAAACGCCCGCTCGTCACGAATCGGGCGCGTCAAACCATCCGGATGACTCGCAACCTCAACGCCGTCGGCGCGCCGCCGCCACAAACCCAAACGCCATCACCGCAGCTCCGCCCGGCGCGGGGACGATCGCCGTGAAGGTGGCCTCCGTGTCGAAGTCGGTCTCGAAGAACAGCGTGCCGCCCGTGGTTTCGACGGGCACCATGAACGACTCCCATTGCAGAACCTCACCCTCGCCGCTGATCGGTCCGATCGAACTCGCCATATCCCAACCTGCCAGCGCCGGGGTATACGGACCATTAAACAGATCAGAGATGATGCCAGGGAGCACCGTTCGAGAGAACCCGGCAACCGGACTGTTGCTGTTGTAAAACGAATGCGTGACTTGGTTGAAATCAAAGGTTCCGACACCCGCGATCGCGATCGATGCGCTCGTGTGATCGAACAGGAACACGCCCGGGAAAGTCTCGGTCTTCGAGTCGGTGTCACCGAACGCCGTGATGACGAAGCCCGCATCCACAAACGACACGCCGTCGATCATGCCGTTGCCGCTGCCCTCATGAATAAACATGATCGGCACCGACATCGCCGACGACGACACCATCGCCACAACAGACACCGCGACGCCAGAACGAATCATCACGCCCGCTCCTCGCACGCCGGGCGGCTTCAAAAAAATCGCCGGCGACTCCGATCCAGAATGTGGGGGGAGTCCCATCGACTCCGCCTGTGCATGTATCAAAGTATCCCGGAGTACACAAAACACAACCGGGATTCGCCCGAACCATTCGAAACTCCGATCGGACAGCCCCGCTACGAACCGCGGTCCTCCTCCTGCTACCATCTCGCCCACGGTTCACCTGAACCGCCCCCGAACTTCCCTTTCCCCCCGACCGGAGTCGCCATGACCACCGCCATCGCCACCGACAACTTCACCACCCTCCCCGCCGACTCCAACCAGGCGCTGGGCATCGCGCACTACGCCATCGACTTCATGGCAGGACGCCTCGGCGACGGCCCCGCGCCCTCCGTCTGGCAGCGCACCGAGCAGTTCCACACCGACTCCGTGTTCTGCGGCATCAGCGCCCTCGCACTCGGGTGCAACGCCCCCACCGTCCTCCGCAACGAAGCCCTCGAATACCCCGCCAACGCCAGCGAGAAGGGCGCGTGCGTGCTGGGCTCATCCAAGCGCGTCAAGCCCGAGAAGGCCGTCGTCGCCAACTCCTGCGCCGTCCGCGAGTGGGACTCCAACGGCACCAACTTCGGCTACAACCCCTCGCTCAATCACACCGCCGGCGAGTTCGGCCACAACGACTTCTACCCAGTCGTCGTCGCCGCCTGCCAGGAACTCAACCTCGACGGCAAGGCCGCCCTCCGCGCCATGATCCTCGTCGATGAGATCCGCGGCCGTCTCGCCGAGGTCTTCTCGCTCAAGTCCTACAAGATCGACCATGTCGTCCACGGCGCGATCGCCAGCGCCGCCGTCTACGGCGCGCTCCACGGCGCCACCGCCCAGCAGATCGAGAGCGCCATCGGCATGGTCGTCGCCCACTACATCCCCTGGCGCGCCATCCGCGCCGGC
>CALFMQ010000077.1 GCA_937879825.1 uncultured Phycisphaerales bacterium | reverse complement strand
ATCCCGGCGCGTTCATGCGCGAACTGCTCGACCGCGCTGAGCGTGATGAACTGCCCGACTCGACCGAGGGTGCGCTGCACGAGGTGCTGGACATGATGTCGTGCAAGGCGGCCGTCAAGGCGGGCGACCGCCTCTCCGAGACCGAACTCGACGAACTGATCGCGATGCGCGACCGGGTCGAGCGGTCGAGCCGGTGCCCGCATGGGCGGCCGACGACGATCCGTGTGTCGCTCCGCGAACTCGAGAAGCAGTTCGGGCGGACCTGAGATCTCAGCCGCCGACACCGAACGGCACCTGCGCCGGCCAGCGCCACGCGAAGACGCCCGCGATGAGTAGCGCGTAGACGACGCCGTCCACCAGTTTCGTGAAGGACTGTTTCCAAGGAGCGCCCTTCCAGATGGAGTCCTGCACGGCGGTGCCGGCCTGTGCGAGCAGGGCGATCGAGCCGACGACCTGGAACACGTAGAGGTATTCGAGTTCGGGGCGGTTTCCGATGGCGGCCCACGATGCGTAGGCGATGATCGCGCAGATGACGAGTTGGTAGATGAACCACTGGAGGAGCGAGCGTCCGAAGTTGGGCGCCTGGTGCATGACGGTGAGCATGACCCACGGGCCGCGCTTCATTCGTTCGATGAAGGCGGGGTCTTTGTGGCCGCCGCCGCCGTGGTTGCACCACGGGATGTAGTACTGGCCCGGTTTGAATCCGTGCGTGGTGACGGCGTTCTGGATGGACGCCTCGTCGGGGGGTGCGATGAAGTCGTGCTTATGGAGGGGCAGCGCCATCCAGAGGACGGCGGATGCGAAGAAGACGATGACGGCGGAGAGGACGATGGGGAGCCACAGTTCGGTGAGAAACTCCATGGGGTTCTCCTTTCTGAGATTCCCGCTCCTCCGCGTGATCCGGTGCAGACTGCTGATTACATCGGTTCGGGCGTGCTGGAGGGTTCAGAAGGGAGGGGTTTGCGGTGTTGGCTGGTGGTCTGGTGAGGTAGAGGATGGCCGGCCGGCCTTTGGTAGAGGTTGTTGCGCCGTATCGGGGCGCGGTCGCCGGCGCGTTGGCAGCGCCGGGTGCCCGGAGGGGGCAGGCGCATGGCTCGGCATGGTCCGACGCCGGACCCGGGATGGACGCGGACGAGAGGCCGAGCGAGTGGCGCGATTGCCCTCCGTCCTTGGGCGGCGGGGGCGGCTATGTGCGCACGACAGAGGTTTACCACAAGAGCACACAGAGCCCACAGAGGAAAGAAAGGGCATCAGGGATCAGGCAACAAGCATCAGGGAGCGGAAAGAAAAATGTTGTGGCGTGTTGGAGATCGGAGGGGGGATGTGTTTAGGTGTGCGCGCGGGGCAAGCGCGCTCAGCGCCGGCGGCGCGCGGTAGAGGCGCCGGCTGCGAGCAGGAGCAGCGCGCCCGCGCCGGGCGCGGGGATGGCACTCTGGACGGGTGACTCAACGCGCGGCTTGTCTGCGTCGAACCCGGGGTAGGGGGGTTGGAGCACGCCGTCGATGTAGAGCGCGCAGAAGAGGGGCTCGACCGATGCGGATGCGTCGGTGGCGTCGAACATGAAGCCGGGCTCGTAGTTGCAGACGGCGTTGCCGGTGTCATCGACGCGGAAGACGAAGGCGCCGGCGGGCTGGAACGGCGTGAGGGTGTCCTGCGCGGCGGCGGTGGATGCTGCGAGCGCGGGTGCGGCGATGGCTGCGAGGGTGATGATGGGACGGCGCGATGGCATGAGGGTGGTCTCCCGGTGCGTTGGTTCGTTTCAATGTAGCCCGGGAGCGGCGCGGGGCAACGGGCGGGCGGCGGGGAGGGCGCGGATTGTTGGCGGCGGGGTGCGAATAATGTGCCATGAGCACGCAGCGGGCGGTGATCGGGTTGATGGTATTTCTGGCGGTGACGGCGGTCGCGCCGATCGTGGGCGGGATGGCGACGGCGTCGAGCGTGGACTCGGCGTGGTTCCGGGGGCTGGCCAAGCCGCGTTGGAACCCGCCGGACTGGGTGTTCGGGCCGGTGTGGACGGTGCTGTATGTGTTGATGGCGGTGGCGGCGTGGATGGTGTGGAAGAATTTGGCACAAGCGAGCGCGCCGGGGAGCGGCGGCGGTGCGGTGGTGTGGGCACGGTCGATGTGGGTGCCGATGGGTTTGTACGGGGCGCAGTTGGCGTTGAACTTGGTGTGGTCGGTGATCTTCTTCGGGATGCGTGAGGTGGGGTGGGCGTTTGCGGAGATCGTGGTGCTGTGGGTGATGATCGCGCTGACGACGGCTGCGTTTGCGCGCGTGTCGGCGGGGGCGGCGTGGATGATGTCGCCGTATCTCGCGTGGGTGAGTTTCGCGAGTGTGTTGAACTTCACGATCTGGCGGATGAATGGGGGGTGAGAGTCTGACGCTTGTCGCGGGCGAAGGCATTCACCACAGAGACACAGAGGGCGCAGAGGGGGAGCGCGTGGTCGAGAACCGCTTGCGGCTGCGCCCCCCCGCCAAGCGGTGGCACCCGGCGGAGGAGTGAGCGACGCCGGCAAGTGGGGGTACAGGGCGCAGACTTTCAGATGGTCTTGAGGATGTGGTGAGCGAGGAGCCAGCCCTCGCCGATGACGGCGCCGGCGCTCGCGAGGGTGAAGGCGAGGAGTTTGAGTTCGGCGCCCCAGTCCTTGTCCCATTCGCCGTCGAGCATGGAGAGGAGATCGGGCTTGATGGCGTATTTGAGGGCTTCGACGAAACCCGCCAGGTCGTCGAAGATCACCCAGATGAGGAAGAGGTAGAGGGGGATGTTGACGACAATGATGACGATCCAGATCCACGGCTCGAGTGCGAACATCGGGGGGCCTCCACGGTGGACAATGTAGTTGCGGCGCGCGGTGCGGGCATGTCCGATCCGTTCTCGGGTGGGACGCGTGAGTCGATATCATTCGGCGCATGAGTGAACACGAAGCGTCGTCTGTTGAGGGGGGAACAGCGGAAACAAAAGCGGGAGCCGCCGCGTCGGCAGAGTCGGGCGACTCCAAGATGCCGCGTGTTTGGCCGTGGCATCGCGCGTGGTGGACGCGCGATCATCTCGTTGGCGTGCTGTGGGCTGGGGGCGCGTTCGTGGTAGTGACGGTGATCGGGACGATGATCGAGGGGGCGTTCGAGTCGACGGGATTCTTCGGGCCGACGGTGGATGCGCTGATCGCGAAGCAGCAGGAGAACTTCGATGATCTGCGGGGGAAGCTGGACGCGTTGGCGAAGTCGGATGATCCGAAGGAGCAGGCGAAGCTGCGGAAGGAGATCGAGGCGTTGATCGCGCGGCAGGAGCAACTGACACAGCGGACGCATGTCGAGCTGCGCGAGTATCAGAGCGAGGCGGAGCGGGCGCGGGCTGAGGCGCTGGCGAAGAAGGGCTCGGCGGGGGGCGCGGACTTCTGGGTGGCGCTGAATGAGAGCGCGACGGTGGGCGAGCGCGAGCATGTGATCGCGGTGACGGGGATCACCGGGAACAACACCTATATCCAGGTGAACTATCAGAACCAGAAGCGCTACATGTATCCGGGCGATGCGCTGGAGGTTCAGACGGAGCGGGGCGCGGGGAAGGTGATCTTCAAATCGGCGAAGGACGGGCGGGCGGGGTTCGACTGGGTGCCGCCGGGGGCGTGAGTGGTGGGCGGGGGGAATTCACCACAGAGGCGCGGAGGGTGCGGAGGGGAGCGGGAGAGACAAGAGAATGTGGAGTTAGAGCCGCGAGCGGGAGCGAGCGGACAGAAGGGCGCACATCTGTCCGCTCG
>CALFMQ010000076.1 GCA_937879825.1 uncultured Phycisphaerales bacterium | reverse complement strand
CTCCAGAGGTATGTCGAAAGCGAGAGCGATGGATCGTCATTCCGGGAAGCCCTCTCGATCTCCGTTGACGGGGTGGGTGCGCCCGATGTCGCGGAATCTTCGGCCGGCGTGGGATCGGCACAAGCCCGACCGGCCGGGCAGGCGAGCAAAGTCAGCAACAGGGCGGCGTACGCACGAACCGGAGTGACGATGTGGCGGCTCATTCTGTGTGTTCTCGCGGAATCAAAAAAAGGGTCTAATGGTTCTTGTCCGAAGGACTCAATGGTCGGAGGTGTTCTGGTTTGTCAGTTCGGCGTGAGAGGGCGGCGCTTCTGGCGCGGTGTCGTCCTTGACGCACCGGAATCCTGTGTGGCTCAGGCCGGTGTCGGGTGACGAGGCCATACGGGCGCTGGGGCGGTAGCTGGCGCAATACGAGTCATTACAGAGAAAGGATCCGCCGCGCACGACCCGGAGCGTGTGCTCGAATGGGTTGCGCGCATCGGATGACCGGATCGGACCGGTCGGGTTGTCGGAGATCGCGTCCTCGTCTTGGCGCACGCGGTAGCAATCGGCTTGGTAGAGATCGCTGCACCACTCCCACACGTTGCCCGCCATGTCGTACAAGCCGAATGCGTTGGCTGGGAATGATTTCACCGGCGCCGTCCCGGCGAATCCATCTTCGCGCGTATTCTCAAATGGGAAGCGCCCCTGCCAGGTGTTGGCACGGGATGGGTCGATCGGTTCGTTACCCCAGGTATTGACCGCCCCATTCAGTCCGCCGCGTGCGGCGTACTCCCACTCCGCCTCGGTGGGGAGTCGCTTTCCCGCCCAGGCGCAATATGCGAGCGCATCCTCGTACGCGACATGAACGACCGGGTGCTGCTCACGTCCGTCGATGTTCGAAGTGGGGCCTTCCGGGTGCCTCCAGTCGGCTCCTCGGGTCCACGTCCACCACTGCGCGTAGTCTCGGGTGTTGACAGGATGGTTTGGTGGCGTGAAGACCGCTGATCCGGGAAGCAGATCCTCGTCCGGCGGCTTCCGTGTGCCGGGCGGCAACTGGGCCTTTAGTTGTTCCCAGTCGACGGGATGTTCCGCCACCGTGATGTAGCCCGTCGCCTCAACAAACTCCTGGAACTGCGCGTTGGTCACTTCTGTGGCGTCGATCCAGAACCCATCGACCCGGACACGGTGGACCGGCGACTCATCAGCGCGTGCGAGCGGATCGGTCGACCCCATCGAGAACACGCCGCCGGGCACCCAGACCATGCCCTCATGGCCGGCCTGGTTGGAGGCCACCAATTGATCGGGGCCCTTGGCACCCTCGGCCGGGCCGACGCGGGGCGGTGCCAGATCCGGGACACAACATGAGTCCTGAGCCGTCACGACCGAGGGCGATGCCACGCAGAACGCCGCGATTGCTGCTGTGGCTGCGAGCGTCACCGAACGGGGTCCGACCCGGGCCAAACGGGGCCGAACAAGATCATCCCCGGCGCCGTGTCCGGGAGTGATCCGGTTGCTCGGCACGCCATCGAATAGACGATCATCCCGAACTAGATTCGACACACCGGTCCTCGATCACAGGCCGTAACGGCCTGATGCATGAACGGGGGTTGCATGTGAGACCGGGGGTGGCCCGGCATAGGGTTCGACTCCAGCTATCTTACTGCCGGGGAGTGCGGTGCCGCCAACTCAATCCAGGCAGGGATGCCCGGAATGGGAATCAACCCGAACTCGGAGTTGATTGCGCACCACGGGCGATCACGGCCGGTATCCCGTTGACGGGGGTTCCCGCAGCCATGCTACGATCAACGCCGATCGGGCTCGCGACCGCCTGACGGTGCCGCCCCGACGGTGCAGCGAATGCTGCGGATCAGCATTGCGTCTGCGACCTTTTGTATGCGAATCTGGAAAGGACGGGTCTGAAATGGCGCGACTTTGGTTGGTTCTCACTTTGCTCGCGACGGTTTGTGTGTTCGGCGCAGAGACCCGGGCCAACGAGCAGGGAGCCCCGCCCACGCGCCCCAACATCGTGTACATCGTTGCCGACGACCTCGGCTGGCGAGATGTGGGGTTCAACGGTTGTCCGGACTTCAAGACGCCCAATATCGACGCGCTCGCGGCCGGCGGAGCCAAACTCACGCAGTTCTACGTTCAACCGATGTGCACGCCCACGCGCGCCGCGCTGATGACCGGCCGGTACCCGTTCCGATACGGCCTGCAGACCGCCGTGATCCCGTCGGTGTCGGAGTACGGGCTCGATACGGACGAGTGGCTGATGCCGCAGTGCCTGAAGGACGCCGGGTACGAGACCGCGATCATCGGCAAGTGGCACTTGGGGCACGCGGATGAGAAGTACTGGCCCAAGCAGCGCGGGTTCGATTACCAATACGGAGCCATGATCGGCGAACTCGACTACTTCACGCATGACGAGCACGGCGTACTCGACTGGTTCCGCAACAACGAACCTGTGCGGGAGGAGGGCTATACGACCACGCTCCTCGGCGATGACGCCGTCCGACTCATCTCAGAGCATGATCAGTCGACGCCGCTCTATCTCTATCTCGCCTTCAACGCGCCGCACACTCCCTACCAGGCACCGCAGGAATACATTGATCGGTTCCCGGAGATTCAAGACCCGACGCGCCGCACCTACGCCGCGATGGTGACCTGCCTCGACGAGCAGATCGGGAGGGTGGTGGCTGCACTCGAGAAGCGGGGCATGCGCGACAACACGCTGATCGTGTTCCACAGCGACAATGGAGGCACGCGCAACGCGATGTTCGCGGGCGTGATGGCGGACCTCTCAAAGATCACGATTCCGTGCGACAACGGAGCGTTCCGCGAAGGCAAGGCCACGCTATATGAGGGCGGCACACGCGTCTGCGCTCTGGCAAACTGGCCGGGCGTCATTAAGCCGGGATCGGTCGACGGCTTCATTCATGCGGTCGATATGTATCCGACGATCGCCGCACTCGCGGGCGCATCGACGGAGAAGTGCAAGCCGCTCGACGGCGTGAATGTCTGGGAGACTCTTGCGAATGGACGCACGTCGCCCCGGGACGAGATCATTTACAACGTCGAGCCGTTCCGCGGGGCCATTCGCCGGGGCGACCTGAAGCTGGTCTGGCGCACGATGTTGCCGAGCAGCGTCGAGTTGTACAACCTCAGGGTCGATCCATCGGAGTCAACGAATATCGCTGCCGAGCATCCTGAGGAGGTCTTGTCGCTGCAGCGGCGGCTCGAAGAGTTGGCGGCGCAGGCGACCAAGCCGCTATTCCTGGTGGACCAGTTCAAGATGGTGCAGAAGGGAATGGCCAGCTTCAATGGCACGCCGTTCAGCATAACCTGCTGCGAGCTCAGCGACTCTGATGGTGTTGACAGAGTGAGATAACGAAGCAAGGAAATGAAGGGGGTGCCGGGGAAGGGGGATGAGACAATGGGGATGAAGCGGAGTAGAGCGCCAATCAGGGTGTGTTTCACCTGTTCAGCTCAAGTGTCCCAGAATGTAGAAAATAACATTCAATACCCACACCCACCCACCCATCCACATACACACACACATAACCACCACCACTAATACCACCACCACGCACTGCTTCTCTCTCTCTCTCTCTCTCTCTCTCTCTCTCTCTCTTTCCTCTTCCTGCTTGTCTTTTCTTCTTCTTCTTCTTCTTCTTCTTCTTCTTCTTCGTCGTCGTCGTCATCGTCGTCGTCGTCGTCGTCATCGTCCTCCTCCTCCTCCTCCTCCTCCTCCTCCTCCTCCTCCTCCTCCTCCT
>CALFMQ010000075.1 GCA_937879825.1 uncultured Phycisphaerales bacterium | reverse complement strand
TGTATCCCTCTGCCGCCCCGCGTTGGCACAGCAGACATATCAATACGACGATTATCCGAATGTGACTTCGTTTATCTTCTTGAACAGTTGTGCAAACTCTGAGTCGCTTTGTGCAAATCGTTTTCGTGTGGTTTCTGGACATGAACGAATTACTCAGGTTTCATTTCATTGGCGGTCTGACGCCGGCGATGCGGCACAGGTTGTTCTTTGGTCAAAACCCCAGGCAGATGGACTTCCTATTGGAACTATTCCTATTTGGAGTTCGGGAGTCCTTCACAATGGGATGGAGAACTTCTACACTGTCGATGTTCCGTCGGTGACCATTGGGGACTCAAATGATTGGTTCTATGTAGGAATCATTTTTCGGAATCTTGAGTGTGGTGCCGCCGAGACATTTACCGGCATTGACGAAGGGCAGGCGATTGCTTCTGCATGGTCGTTCGTCGGAAGCAATCTAGTTCCTGGATTCTTGGAGATTGCTGATCAGATGGCGCTTCTTGGCGGTGACACCGTCTTTGTCATACGCGCCGAGGGAGAGCCTGCTACCTGTGATGGTGATGTAAATGGCGATAGTTTGGTCGATGTCGACGACCTCAACATCATCCTCGCCAACTGGGGCCATTCACTCGCGGTCGGCGATCTCACCCTCAACGGCGTCGTGGATGTGGATGACCTCAACCTCGTCCTATCGGGGTTTGGAAAGCTCTGCGGCACCGCCGGGTGACTATTCCTGCTTGAGCTTGCAGGTCCGCACGCCGATCAGGCGGTAAAGCGGGCAGAAGCCGACGATCCCCGTAAGCAGGGCGATCGCCGCCGCCGCCAGCAGGACGATCTGCCCCGTCCGGCCCACATCCATCAGAAAGGCGACCGCGGCCAGCGCGATGGCGATGACCACGCGGATGATGGTGTCCGTGCTGCCGACATTCTTCTTCATGTGTGACCTTTCCGGGCATTGGCCCTCTGGAGGAAGGAGGCGGCGCGTAGCGCGCCGGATACCACACACAGCGATGATAGTGGTGCAGAATTGCCCACGAGTGGGAGTTGAACGCCATTCATTCCCGACGCTTTTGTCTGGTTCCGGCCTTAATGATCCAGACAAGGGCTAGCAGGGCAACCAATCCAATTGCCTGTTGTGTTGTGCTCAAATTGGTTGCCTTGAAGTGGAGAGGCCAAGCCACAATCTCGATTGTCCTAGTTTCCATCATCCGTTCCCCATGTCAGGAGTGAGTCTCAAGAACGACTCCTCGCTGCTATCGGGGCGTGTATCTCCTCTGGGTGCTCCGGGCGGACCTCGCTTGCCCCGTCCAACGGCCCACCATCCCCTACAATCGCGATATGACCTGGACCCCCAAGACCGACTTCCCTGTGCTGACGGCCCGCATCCCCACGCCGCCCTTCGGCGAGATGAAGGACCGCAAGACCGTCTGGTACGACCAGTACGCCAAGTCCGGCGGGTACGACGGGCTCCGCAAGGCGCTCTCCATGAAGCCCGCGGATGTCGTGGACACCGTCAAGACGGCCGAACTCCGCGGACGCGGCGGGGCGGGCTTCCCCACGGGCCTCAAGTGGACCTTCCTGCCCAAGAGCGAGGATCCCAACAACCCCGGCGTGCGCTACCTGGCGATCAATGCGGACGAGTCCGAACCGGGCACCTTCAAGGATCGACTCCTCATGGACTTCGATCCGCACCTGATGCTCGAGGGCATCGCGATCTGCTGCTACGCCTGCCGACTGAGCAAGGCGTACATCTACATCCGCGGCGAGTACCACCACCAGGCGATGGTGGTCGAGAAGGCGATCAAGGAGGCGTACGACAAGGGCGTCTTCGGCGGCAAGGGCCTCCTCAACGGCGCCTCGACCGCGACGGGCGAGGTGTGGAAGGTGGAGTGCCACCTGCACCGGGGCGCCGGCGCGTACATCTGCGGCGAAGAAACGGCGCTGCTGGAGTCGCTCGAGGGCAAGCGAGGGTGGCCGCGCAACAAGCCCCCCTTCCCCGCGATCAAGGGCCTCTTCGGCAAGCCGACGATCATCAACAACGTCGAGACGCTCGCGCACCTGCCGTCGATCGTGTCGAACGGGTCGGCGTGGTTCCACAAGCAGGGCACGGAGTCGAAGATCGGCGGGCCGCCCAGCTTCGGCACCAAACTCATGGGCGTGTCGGGGCATGTGAACAAACCCGGCGTGTACGAGTTCGATCTCGGAATCCCGCTGCGCGTCATGGTCGAGAAGTATTGCGGCGGGATGCGCAACGGCAAAAAGTACAAGGGCGCGATCGCGGGCGGCATCTCCACCGGCATCCTCGGCCCGGATCAGTTCGATGCGGAAATGGATTTCGATATCGGGCGGAAATACAACGTGCTCGGTCTGGGCACCGCGTGCCCGACGATCTTCGATGAAGACACAGATATGGTCGCGGTGGCGCGGAATATTGCGCGGTTCTTCAAGCACGAGAGCTGCGGGCAATGCACGCCGTGCCGCGAGGGCTCGGGGTGGCTGTATCAGTTGCTCTCTCGCATCGAAGCGGGAGACGCCAGAACCAAGGACCTTGATCTGACGCTCGAGATCGCCACCAGCATGGGCGCTATGCCCGGCACCACGATCTGCGGGCTCGCCGACGGCAACAACTGGGCGACGCGCACCATCATGAACAAGTACTGGGACGAGTTCGTCGCGCGCGTGAGGCCCACCTATGTGCCGGTGACGATGAGCGTCGGGGCGGGGGCCCGGGTCTGATGCACCGCGGGTCGGTGGGTGATAGGATTGTGGGTTGCAAGATGAAGAATCGAATGGAGGTCGCGATGTCCCGGATGATGATGATCGGTCTTGTTTCGGCGTTGATGGTGGCGGGCGGCTGCAAGAAGGACTCCCTTCCCGACATGCCCGAGCCGGAGGTCCGCGTCCAGAACATCGAACTACCGGGCGATCTGGGAGAGACCCAGCGTGAGACCGATTGGTCCGAGCTCGTCGGTTACTTCAACGCGACCAATGGCGGGATGAGCCGGGTCGCCGCGAACATCGATCAGTTGGGCGACGCCGCCTCGGCGGAACTCAAGTCCGGGATCAATGATGTCGTCTCCAAGATGAACGAGATCCGCGGCAAGATCATGAGCGCTCGCCAGAGCGGTTCGCTCGAAGCGATCAAGAGCGAGATCGAGGCGGCCAGCACCAAGCTCGATGAGCTCCGCAGCCAACTCGTCCCGTAAGCCCGCGTCGTCTCCGCGTCGAGATCGAACCAGTCACTGTTCGCTCTGATCAGCCCATGCGGCGGGGTCTTGGCGATAGTACGCGCCGAGGTGCTGGTACACCTCCGGGTTGGAGGCACGCAGCGCCCCGGGACGCTCGAAGAACGCCTCGGTCGCCACGGCGAAGAACTCCGCCTCGTTCTGGGCGCCATACTTGTTGAGCACCGTGGGCAACCCGCGCATCGACGCGGCGCGCAGATCGCTCAGCTCGTGGGCGAGCATCCGGGCCCACGGCCTGAACAGTTCCCGCTTCTCCAAGGCCGGCGCCCCATCGACAAACCCCGACTCCGCGTCCAGCGCATGGGCAAACTCGTGGAACACGACATTGTGCCCGTCGTGCATCTCGACGCCGCCCCGCTTGACGTCGCACCACGATAAGACCACATATCCCGAGTCCCACGCCTCGCCGAGCCGGGTATCCGTGCCCTCGGTGACGATGCCCCCCGGTCCCTGACGCTTGTACGGCGCAACATACCGTTCCGGATAGACCAGGATCGAGCGGATGCGGGGGTA
>CALFMQ010000074.1 GCA_937879825.1 uncultured Phycisphaerales bacterium | reverse complement strand
CACGAAGGTGTCGGTCGCGCCGGTGCCGCCAAGGTCCAGGCCGTCATCAAGCAGCGCCTCGAAGTCGCCCGAGGTGCCAGCATTGTTGAACGAGAACGCGAAGTTGCCGGCGGGCAACGCGATCGAAGCGCCCGAGGGAGCGCCGGCGATGTCGTTCAGAGCGACCGAACCGGTCGTCGCCGTAATCGCGTTCCAGATGCCGGGCTGAGCAGCCGCAGCACCGTGACCGGCGCCCGGAGTCCCGAACTGTGTACCAAAGTCCATATTGATCAAAGACGACGCCGAAGCCGCCGTCCCCGCCAACGCAACAACCGCTGCGCCCAAAGCGAGTCTCATCGCAAAACCCTCCTCCTGTGGGGCCCGAGTAGCCCACCTTGGTTCGCCGCTCGCTAACGGACACCCGTCAGCATGACGTGTTTGCAGCGCACCAAGAGCCCCACAGCGTTTCTTCTCAGGGTCAAATATGCGCCAATTCCGCCCCTATTCAAGGGAATCAACGCCGAATCGACCGCGATCC
This sequence comes from uncultured Phycisphaerales bacterium, assembly GCA_937879825.1. Taxonomy (GTDB): domain Bacteria; phylum Planctomycetota; class Phycisphaerae; order Phycisphaerales; family UBA1924; genus JACKHC01. The sequence goes on along the minus strand of CALFMQ010000074.1, from coordinate 3,086 downwards.
CGGCGCATCTCAGCCGCCCCAGAGCCAACCGCGCCCCAAGCCCCGCCGAATCAACAACTTCCAGCGACGCACCCCGCCGCACCCATCCCGGGGAATTCCGGCACCTCCCGCCCTCATTCAGCCCATCGCCGCCGCAACGGCCCCCACCGCCCTGTCAATAATTTCACCATCCACATCCAGGTGCGTCACCGCCCGCACCGTCCGGGCCCCCAGCGCCAAGAGCCGCACCCCCTCCGCATCCAGCCGCCCGCACAGCGCACCCGCATCCCCCTCCACCTCGAAGTACACGATGTTCGTCTCGACGCTTCCCGGGTCCACCCGCACGCCCCGCACCCCCGCGATCCCCTCCGCAAACCGCCGCGCATGGGCGTGATCCTCCGCGAGCCGCTCCACATGCCGCTCCAGCGCATAGATCGCGGCCCCAGCCAGCACCCCCGACTGCCGCATCGCCCCGCCGAACATCTTCCGGAACCGCTTCGCCCGCCGGATCGTCCCCGCGTCCCCCGCCACCGCCGACCCCACCGGCGCGCCCAATCCCTTCGAGAAACAGATCGTCACCGTGTCAAAGTGCCGCGCATACGCCGCAGCACGCACACCCGAAGCCACCACCGCGTTCATGATCCGCGCGCCATCCAGGTGCATCTTGAGCCCGCGCGCCCGCGCCGCAGCGCTCACTTCCGCGATCTTCTCAACAGGCCACACGCTCCCGCCCCCGCGGTTGTGCGTGTTCTCGATGCTCACAACCTTCGTCACCGGATCGTGGTCATCGATCGGCCGGATGCACGCCTCCATCGTCCGCGCATCAAAGATCCCCCGCGCCCCCGGCGCGAACGCCACCGAACACCCCGACAACGCCGCCGGCGCGCCGCCCTCATACTGATAGATGTGGCTCAACTCGTGGCACACGATCTCATCGCCCGGTTCCGTCAGCGCCCGCAGCGCCACCTGGTTCGCCATCGTCCCGCTGGGCACGAAGATCGCCGCCTCCTTGCCGAAGAGTTCGCACACCTTCTCGCAAAGCGCGTTCACCGTCGGATCATCCCCGAGCACATCGTCGCCCAGCGGTGCGCGCATCATCGCCTCGCGCATCGCCGCCGTCGGCCGCGTCACCGTGTCCGAACGCAAGTCCGCGATCAATCGTCCCATGTGTCGCTCAACCCTTCGCCGGCGTCACCACGCCCCGGCACTCGCCAAGCCCGATCCGCCGGAATCCCTCGCGCTCGCACCACCCCCGCAGAATCACCTCGTCCCCGTCCGCAAGGAAAAACCGCGTCTCTCCCGTCGGCAACTTGATCGGCTCACGGTCCTTCCCCGCGCCTCTCCAAGTGGCTTCCAACAAACACCCCGCCTCCCCCGCGCCGGGCCCCGACACCGTCCCCGAAGCAATCAGGTCCCCCGCCTGCATGTTGCAACCGTTCGACGCATGATGCGTCAGCATCTGCGCCAGCGTCCAGTACATGTGCTTGAAGGATGTCTTGGACACCCGCACCGCCTCCATCCCCTTCTCGCGCATCTGCTTCGACGAGATCAACGCCTCCACCTGCATATCAATGCCGCCGAACTTCTCGTTCGCATCGCTGTGCAGATACGCCAGCGGCTTCGGATCATCCTTGTCCCGCGCAAACGCGCCGCACCGGAACGGCGCCAGCGCCTCCATCGTCACGATGAACGGCGAGATCGTCGTCGCGAAACTCTTCGCCAGGAAGGGCCCCAGCGGCTGATACTCCCACTTCTGAATATCGCGCGCCGACCAGTCATTCACAAGGCACACGCCGAAAAGATGCTCCTCCGCCTCGCCGATCGGAATCACATCGCCCTGCTCGTTCCCGCGCGAAATAAACGCCCCGACCTCCAGCTCATAATCGAGCCGCTTGCATGCTCCGTACTTGGGCACGCTCTCCCCGTCCGCCACCGTCTGGCCCATCGGCCGGCGGATCTCCGCGCCCGACGCCACGATCGAAGACGCCCGCCCGTGATACCCGATCGGGATCCACTTGTAGTTGGGCAATAGAGGATTCTCCGGCCGGAACATCGAACCCACATTCGTCGCGTGGTAGATCGACGCATAAAAGTCCGTGTAATCCCCGATCCCCGTCAGCAGCGGCAAGGCGAACACCGCGCCCTCCGCCGGCGACATGATCCGCCCCCGCTCCCTGTGGTCACGCAACCGCTTGTCGTCCTTCCGCAATAACCGCTGCACCTTCGGGCGCAGCCGCGACCACAGCCCGTCCGCCATCAGGTCCTCGATCGACATGAAATCCCAGTCGTCATCGTCATCATCGAAGATGTCCGACGCCGCCAGCAGGTTCAGATCGAGCAACTCATCCCCGACCGCCACCACGATCCCCGCCCAGAATCCGTCCCCGTCGTCCGCCTCCGTCAGGCGCATCGCCAGCGGCAGATTCTGAATCGGAAAGTCAGTGCCCGGGTCATTCGCCGACGCAACCCACGACTCCATCTTCGGGTCGTGCGTCTCGTCGATCGGGTACGAAGGATGTGATTGCGGTTTGCTCATCCGCGCAGGATAACGCACGAACGCCTCCTCCCCCGCACCCGCGGGGGAGGTGCGGAGCGCCGCGAGGCGGAGGGGGTCTAAGCGCACAAACCTGCAACTCTGCTCCCTCCCCCGCGCCTGCGGGGGAGGTGTCCCGACTTCAGTCGGGACGGAGGGGGCGCTTCAACTTCTCACGCTCCTCGATCCGGTTCTTCGCCGCTCTTTGGATCGAACGCAATACAACCTCGATCTGCTTGGCCACATCAGAAGTTCGAACCCGTACCACCTCAACCCCGCGCGACTTCATCCAATGATCCCGCACGCGATCACGCTCGACCGCATCGCTCCCATCATGGAATCGGCTGTCGATCTCCACCACCAGCCGCGCCTCGTGGCAGTAGAAGTCCGCGACATACGCTCCCAAAGGGTGCTGCCTCCGGAATCGCAAACCATCCAACTGTGCTCGTCTGAGTCGCGACCACAAGACGCCCTCCGGAGGTGTTGCCTCGACCCGCAAATCTCGCGCAGCGACGCGCACCGAGTCCGTCGATCGAACAGAAGCACGGAGTGTCGCTGGATCAGGGTGTCGTTC
>CALFMQ010000073.1 GCA_937879825.1 uncultured Phycisphaerales bacterium | reverse complement strand
CGGAACATGCGTCCAAGTGCCGCCATCCCAGTGATATGTCACGCCGTGGAACAGCCCGCCGATATTGCGGTAGTCGCCGACAGCCCAGACATCGTCCGGGGCGATCGCCCATACATCGTTGAGCTCGTGGTGCCGATTCGCCACGCGGGGCACATCAACTTCTGTCCATGATGAGCCGTCCCAGTGGACCGCCAGCGGAACCGATGTCGCGCCAGCATCACCGAATCCGACGGCCTGCCCCACACCCCAGATATCGCGATCCGAGAGCGCGTGCGCCTCAAACAGGCGGCCCCCGCGCGCCACGAACGGATACACCGTCTGCGGGCGCAGCTCAACGGTCCCAATCGAATCCCACGCCCCGTTGCGACGCCGCATCACAAGCGGCAAGCTGTCAGTCGGATACGGCGTCACCACACCGCCCACCAGCCAGACATCAGTATCGCCAGCGAACTCCACACCTACGATTTCAGGACTCGAACCAAAACTTGAAGTATCTGGCAACTCGACGCTCTGCCACGCCGCCCCGTCCCAATGCAGCGCGATCGGCCCGCTCCCGACCGGGTCATTCCGCCAGTGGCCAACCGCCCATGCGTTCTCCCGCGAGCCCGCACTGACAGAAGTGAGCCGGTTGACATATCCGCCGAGATTCGGTGTCGGCACGGTGCACCACCCGTCGCATGCGGCCGCACTGCCTCCCCCAGCCGCCGCAGTCAATGCACCGCCGAGCATCATCGCCTTCAACAGCAATCTTGATGACACTGAGACATCCATGAACCACGCTCCTCATATTCTCAAGCAGCGGAAGAGTCACGCGCCGCTACCGAGGGCCTCTGCGCACGAACGCACGAATGTCGACACGCACGCGCCGCCTGGAACGGCTCTTAATGAATGAGACACGCGGCACACCGCCTGATACACCAAACCGATCAGCTTCCCGCGATTCGTGCACAAATGTGCCATCTGCGCATACGGGATACCTTGGAGCTCACCCCGGGGTCCATCACTACGCCAATTCAGCCGCCGTTCGGTCCGCGAATCGGAACCGACGCCTAAAGCGACATCCCCCAGTTGCTCAGGACGATGTTGAGGTCATCGACATCCACGATGCCGTCCTTGCTCAGATCGCCGAACGCGAGCCCGGGATCGTCGGTGCGTCCCCAGTTGCTGAGCACGACATTGAGATCATCGACATTCACCATGCCGTCGTTGGTGGCATCGCCGACCTGGTAGGGAGACAGCGGGATCGTGATGTTGTCCATCACCACCGGCGGGCTCATGCCCGTGGCGACCCACGCGTCGTGCAACTCGGTCCCGACGTTCGGCGCGGGAGCATCGATCTCATCGCGCAGGAACTCGATGTACTCCTTCGAGGAGGTCTGGTAGTACAGCGTCACCTCGGCGCTGGCCGCGCCCGCAGGAATCGAGTACCGCGTGTCGTCCCAGTGCTGGCCATCGTCGTAGTCGTACCCGATCGGCTGCGCCTGCACCGCCTCGAACGCCGCGTTCGTGAATCCCATCGGCGGGATGCGATTGTCAGACACCGGCACGCTATTGAGCACCAGGTGGAAACTCTCGCCCTGCGGCTGACCGCTCGCCGCCGCAACATCCGCGCCGATGCCGAACTTCGACTCGTACACCTTCGTGTCGCCCGTTGTCAGGTCAGCGGTCGCGGTGTCGTAGTACCCGTGCTCGCCGATCAGCTGCGCCATGTTGTCGAAGAACTTCACGTTCACCCAGATGCGCCGGCCCTCGGGGTACCCGGTGAGCAGCTTGTGCCCGCAGTAGTTGGTAACGCGCACCGTCATCTCACACCCGAACTGCGACGCCGTCGTGTCGGTCGCCTGACCGAGCATGTATTCGGTATCGACCTTGGCGACATTGATCATGTCGATCTGATCGATGTCCAGCTCGCCCGCGTACACATGCAGGATCATGTCGAGCATCCACACATTGGCGCCCTGCCATGAGTGATACGGCAGATTGGTGCGCACGCTCGGGCCGAACGCGGGATTGCAACCCGTGCCCGTCACGCGCGGCATGTGGCAATCCTGGCAGTTCTGGATCACCGGGTCGTTGCCGCCGAACCGCCCGCCCGAGTCCACGCCGCCCGGCTGCGCGTAGGCGCTATTCAGAAACTCCGAATAGGTCCGCTGCTCGGGCATCATGTCGTACTTCGCAAGCGTCGGGTGCGCCGCATCGAACGCGTTGGGCGTGTAGGTATCAGTCGGCGAGGGCGTCATCCCGCCCACACGCGACAGGACCGGGTTCGAAACATCGTGGCACGAACCGCACAGGCCCGCCTCCTGATGGAAGGGCGAGTACAGCCACGCGTGGGGCGGCTGAAACCCGGGCTGCGGGAAGTCGAACGGACCGCGGCGCACGTCGACCGGGTCGTACACATTGTTCGCATTCCCGAACTCGGTCGGCACATCCGCCAGCAGGTTCAGAATCGCCTGATCGTCCATCGGGCTCACGCCCGGGTTGTAGATCGGGTCCACCAGGCGGTGGCAGGTATTGCAGTTGATGCCCTCGGCGATGTCCGACGGGAACAAGCCCGTCGTCGGGTTGTCCGGATCATTCGCGCGGCCGTCCAGCCACGCCCGAGGAGAGTGGCACCGGAAGCAGAACGTCTCGGCCGCCTGGCCAGCGTCCTGCTCCGCGACGTTCCGCGCCGCCTTGAAGAGCGGATCGCGAACCGAGTGGGCGTGCATCGAACCCTGCCATCTGCCCGGCTCGTGATAGGGTGTCTGACCCATCGGGATGTCGCCCGGCGCGCTGTAGCCCGCGTGGCAGAACGCGCATGCCGAGAAGGACAAGATCGTGTCCATCAGGTCGCCCTGCTGCGTGCCAGGGCCGAAGAAGTCATTCGTCGTCGCGGGCAACGGCACACCCCCCGCGCACGCAACGCCCGCCCCGACAGACAGAATCGCGCCCGCGGCCATGGCCAGCGCAGCGCCGCCCCTCACAAACGGCGTACAACCCTTCATCAGATTCTCTCCCAGCCAAATATGTCCGGACTCATCGTGCAGTGTGCCCCAAGCCACGAAATCGGCAAGAACGACCCCACACACATACCCAATATCCCAATCCTAGCCACGACCCCCCGCTCCCTCCGGCGCGACCGCGCCGAAAGTCGCTTTCCGACGCCCTCAGGGCCGATATCTACACCCATGCCTACAGCCAACAAGCCATCCCGCGCGCCCAAAAAAGGCGCTCCCGTTCAGGACAACTCCCACGAACCCTCCGCGATCCTCCGACTGGCCTGGCTCGCGGCGATCTTCGTCTGGGCCATCCTCCTGGCCGCCATGCTCTCCTACTCCCCGGCCGACGCGCCGGGCCACGCCGCTGCACCGATCCGGACCGGCACCTCGGTCTCAAACTGGATCGGGCCGGTCGGGGCCGCCGCCTCGTACCACATCTTCCTGATGGTCGGATCCGGCGCATGGGTCATCGTGCTCGCGGTCGGGGCGCAACTCTTCGTCGGTCTCCGCGACGGGCGCGTCGCCCAGCCGGCGCTCCGGGCCGCGGGCATCGTCATGCTCGCACTCTCGCTCTCGGCGTTCCACGCGTTACTCCTGCCCGCTTGGTCGTCCTCCCCGCAGGGAGCGGGCGGGCTCATCGCCATCGTCGCGGTCCATGAACTGGTCGTCCGCTTCGGCTCACTCGGCGCGGGCATGTGGCTCGCCCTGTTCGCCGTCGTCGGCGCAACCGTCGCCTTCGACCGCTGGCTCATCGTCGCGCCCGTGATGATCGCACACGCGCTCGCCAGAGGGGCCCAGGGCGTCACCCACTTCGGCGGCCTGCTCGCCCGCGTCAAGCCCTCGCGCGCCAATGACATCGACGACGACCCCCGCCTCCGCGCGGTCGCGGCCCTCGCCGGCGCCGCAGCACGCAACGGAATCAAGAGCCGCAAGAACCGCAAGAAGGCCGAGCGACTCAACGAAGACGCCGGCGACATCGGCGGCACCGCGACCTTCGATCCCGACGAGGAACTCGAAGACGAATACGAAGAAGACGAGTACGAAGAGGATGAGTACGAGGACGACGAAGAGGATGAAGACGAAGACGACGCCGAATACGAGGACGAGTACGAGGACGAAGACGGCTACGAAGAGGACCAGGACGACCTCCCCGGCGCACCGCAGGTCTTCGACGCCGACCAACTCCGCGAGAAGATCGCCAAACTGCCCGTCCACTTCGCCGGCGCAGTGAAGAAGTCCGCCACACAGGAAGACCTCGAGCAGCTCCGCGCCCTCCGCAAGAGCGAGGAAGAAGCCGACAGGGGGTACGCCTTCCCCGGACTCGACCTGCTCGAAGAACCGGAGGTCAACTTCTCGCAGGAGATGGAGTCGTACGTCCGCGAGCAGGCCGAGGCACTGGAGCAGTCGCTCCAGACCTACAACGTCGCGGGCGAGGTCGTGGGCATCGACTCCGGACCGGTCATCACGCTCTACCAGGTGCGCCTCGCACCCGGCACCAAGGTCAACTCCATCACATCCATCAGCTCCGACCTGGCGCGCTCGCTCAAGGCGAGCAACATCCGCATCGTCCCCAACACCGAAGGGCTCGACACCGTCGGCATCGAGGTGCCCAACCGCAAGAAGGAGAAGGTCCGCCTCAAGGAGCTGATGACCTCCTCCGCGAAGATCTCCAAGATGAAACTCCCGATGTTCCTCGGCAAGGACGCATCGGGCAATCCGCTCATCATCGACCTCGCCGAACTCCCCCACATGCTCATCGCCGGCACCACCGGCTCGGGCAAGTCGGTGTGCATGAACGCGATCATCATGGGCTTCCTCTACACGCAGAAGCCCTCGGATATGAAACTCGTCCTCGTCGACCCCAAGATGGTCGAACTCTCGCAGTTCCGCGACATCCCCCACCTCATGTGCCCCGTCGTCACCGAGATGGGCAAGGCCGCAGCCATCCTCGAGTGGGCCGTCACCAAAATGGACGAACGCTACGAACTCCTCGCCGAGGCGGGCGTGCGCGATATCGCCGCTTACAACGGGCTGGGCTGGGACGAACTCAAGGAGCGCTTCAACCCGCAGACCGAACTCGAAGAGGCGCGCATCCCCCGCAAACTCCCCTACATGGTCTTCGTGATCGACGAACTCGCCGACATGATGATGACCAACAAGGAGGTCGAGTCCTCCATCGTCCGCATCGCGCAGAAGGCCCGCGCCGTCGGCATCCACCTCATCCTCGCCACCCA